>CAYTOM010000023.1:0-9930 GCA_964439335.1 uncultured Peptococcaceae bacterium
GCATCTGCCGGAAAAGGAGCTCAGTCGGGCAGAAAAGGAGAGATTGGCACGCTTGGAGCGCTTGTATAAAATCAATGATGTGACAGCGCGCTTTTATCAAAAGGTGCTCTTGGAATCAAAAGCCGGCAAGCCGTATCTGAATTATTTGCTAAAAAGGGGATTAACCGACGAGATTATCGAAAAATTTGTCTTGGGAGCAGCACCGGACAGCTGGGATAGCTTGACGGGATTTTTACGCAAAAAAGGCATCACCGATGAGGAAATGCTGGATTTAGGTCTGGCTAGTCGCTCTAATGACGGCAAAAGAGTTTTAGACCGTTTTCGTGGGCGAGTGATGTTTCCTATTCGTGATGAGAGTGGTCGGACGATAGCTTTTGGCGGACGCTTGAATGATCCTAACGCCAAAGCCCAGAAATACATGAATTCGCCGGAAACACCGCTTTTTCACAAAGGCAAGGTACTTTATGGCTTAGATATGGCGAAAAATACAATACGGGCTAATGATGCGGCGATATTGGTTGAGGGCTATATGGATGTCATCTCGTGCCACCAGTATGGCATTACCAATGTCGTGGCGCCTTTAGGGACAGCCTTCACTCCGGAGCAAGCCAAGCTCTTGATGCGTAATACCTACAAGGTATATGTATCATTTGACGGTGATGCCGCCGGTGAAAAAGCAGCGATGCGCTCGTTAGATATTTTTAGCGATTTGGGGCTTAATGTCCATGTGCTGACTTTGCCCGGGGGGCGTGATCCTGATGAATATTTACGCACCTATGGCACCGATGCTTTTTTAAAGGAGCTGGAGAGCAGTCCGGAGTATTTGATGTATAAAGCATCACGACTGATGGAGAAAATCAACATTAATGATATCACCGGCAAAAGCCGTATTATCCAGGCTTTGGCAGGCGATTTACGCAAGATAAAATCGCCGGTAGCCTTGGAAAGCGCGGTGACGATGCTTTCACATAAATTGCAATTAGGCGAGCAGGCAATCATGCAGGAAATCAGGCAAAATAAAACGGCGGATAAGCCTGCCATGACAGATAAACCGACAGATACTGCATTTCAAAATATCAAGGTAGACTTTCGTGATGCTCATGCTATGGCGCAGGCGTTGGTCTTAAATGGGCTTTATAATGATGATACGCGCTTAAAGCCCTTAGAAGAAATGGGTGGCAGCAGTCTGTTTGAGCCGATATTTGCCGAGGTGTATCAGCTAATTAAAAGTAAAATCCAAAAGAGCGATATTTCTAATGTAACCGATGCCGATGCGCTTTTGGCACAAATACTTTTGGCGGCGGAGCAGGAAATTGCTCGCGGAGATGCCGATAGTTTGTATACCAATGCGCTAAATCGTTTGGCACTACGCAAAAATGAGCAGGATTACAGTGAATTATTAAGCAAATTAGCCCAAGCTGAAAATGCAAAAAATCAAGCCTTGAGCTTAGAGTTATTACAGCAATTGGAGCAAATTCGCAAGAAAAAAGATAAATTGGAAAATAAAGCAAGGGGGATGGAATAATGCCGGAACAAGATAATGTTGCCGAAAAAAATGTCCAAATCAGACGCTTGATAGCCAAAGGCAAAGAAAAAGGATTCTTAACCTATGAGGAGATCATGGATGCTTTGTCGGACATTGATTTAGATGTATCACAGATGGACGAGATCTATGAGCAATTTGCGGCAATGGGCATTAAGATAACTACTGATCCACATGAAAACGAGGACGCACAGCCTGATTTGGAGCAGATGGACAGCACTGAGCCAATGGAGGATAACGAGGACGCTGACGAGACAGTAGAAATCCCTTTGTTGGATTTGAATATAGATGAAGTGCCGATCGTAGAATTAGAGGAAATCGAGCAGGAAGAGCTGCAAATCACCGATCCGTCGATTTTGGATCCCGGCGATGTCGGGGTAGATGATCCGGTGAGAATGTATTTAAAGGAAATCGGTCGGGTGCCATTATTGCACGCTGACGAGGAAATAGAACTGGCGCGTCGCATGAGCGAGGGCGATGTCGAGGCAAAAAACAAGCTGGCTGAGGCAAATTTACGCTTGGTGGTCAGCATCGCGAAACGCTATGTCGGTCGTGGAATGCTCTTTTTGGATTTGATCCAAGAGGGCAATTTAGGCTTGATGAAAGCTGTAGAAAAATTTGATTATAGTAAAGGCTTTAAATTTTCGACCTATGCTACTTGGTGGATTAGACAAGCCATCACCAGAGCTATCGCCGATCAGGCGAGAACTATTCGTATTCCGGTGCATATGGTCGAGACAATCAATCGTTTGATCAGAGTATCCAGACAGCTTTTGCAGGAATTAGGGCGTGATCCGACACCGGAGGAAATCGCAAAAGCCATGGATATTTCCGTAGAAAGAGTACGCGAAATTCAAAAAATCGCCCAAGAGCCGGTTAGTTTGGAAACTCCCATCGGCGAGGAAGAGGACAGCCATTTAGGCGATTTTATCGAGGACGAGGACGCTCCGGCTCCGGCAGAGGCAGCATCGTTTATCCTCTTAAAAGAACAGCTGGAAAATGTGCTGGAAACCTTGACCAGTCGCGAGGAAAAAGTCTTGCGTCTACGCTTTGGCTTAGACGACGGACGCTCTCGTACCTTGGAGGAAGTAGGGCAGGAGTTTGGTGTCACCCGTGAGCGTATTCGCCAGATCGAGGCGAAAGCATTGCGCAAATTGCGCCACCCCAGCCGTAGTCGCAAGCTGAAAGATTACTTAGATTAGAACTACTAAAAGGTACGGTAATCGTACCTTTTTTCATAGATTTGTGTAGGGAGTGACGATATGGACACCAATGAGCAGTTAGAGGCGCTTTTGGCAGATGGTGAAAAACGCGGATTTTTGAGCTATGATGATATTTTGTTTGCTTTGACCGACTCCAATCTGCCGGAGACGGAAATCAGCAAATTTTACGAAACTCTCCAGGACAAGGGTATCACTATCGTCGATGATGTAACCGATGACGAGGACGACAGCGATTTCTTTTGGCAAAGCGAGCTTTTACCGCAGATGGAATTAGAGGCGGAATTTGCGCCTAAGGACGAATTGCAAGCAATCGTAGCGGAAAATTTGATTTTGAGCGACCCTGCGGTTTTGCTAAGCACGCAAGATGAAAAAGTAACACCGCTCAAGCTATATTTGGAGGATATCGCGAAAATCACTATTTTGAGCGAAAATGAGGAAAAAGAGCTGTTTTTGCAGGCGATAAATGGCGATAGCGAGGCACTGAGCACGCTTATCCATCATAGTCAGAGCCTGGCTATGACGATAGCTGCCGAATTTAGCGGTAAAGGCGCGGCATTTTTGGATTTAGTGCAGGAAGCCAACATGGGGCTTTTTGATGCTGTCGCGAAATATGATCCTGATTTTAACTACCGCCCACAGGCTATCTGGTGGATGCGTTATCGTTTGCGGCAGTATATCCGCGAAGAGGAAAGCATCATGCGGATTCCGGCTAATATCGCGGAAGATATTAAAAAACTGCAAAAAAAAGAGCATCAATTACAGCATCATCTGGGGAGATTGCCTTTTGATGATGAATTAGCCAAGGAATTGGAATGGGATACCGAGCAGGTCAGCGAGGTACGCCAGCTGATAAAACATCCTGATTTATTAGAGGAATTATTGGCAGACAATGCCGATGATGAGCCACCGGTAGAAATGGAAAGCACTGAGGAAGATGATTATTGGCAGGACGAAGATGAGGACAAGGAGCAGGATCTTTTTAGCAGTATGCAAAAACGCTCTGCCAGCCGTGCCAATGCCCCTAAGCATCGTCCGCATCATAACTAGGATTTTGAATTGGCAAGAGAAATGAAGGTGAGCATGTGACCTATAGATGGGATGCAAACGATAAAAAGGATATGCGCAAAGCAGCGGAAGCCTTGCGCCATGGTGAATTAGTAGCATTTCCGACCGAAACAGTGTATGGATTGGGAGCTAATGGCTTGGACCCGGAGAGTGTGGCGCTGATTTATCAAGCCAAAGGTCGACCGAGTGATAATCCGCTGATTTTGCATATTTACGAAAAAAGCCAAGCCTATGCTTTAGCCGAGGAGATATCACCTTTGGCAGAAAAGATTATGGATAAATTTTGGCCGGGACCATTGACCTTGATTTTGCCGAAAAGTGCGGCGGTGCCGAATTGTATCACCGCAGGTAGGGATACAGTGGCGATTAGAATGCCGGCTAACAAATATGCGCAGAGCCTTTTGCGCTTGAGCCGTATTCCGATAGCTGCTCCCAGCGCTAATTTATCCGGCAGACCCAGTGGGACGACGGCAGAGCATGTCTGGGAGGATTTTAACGGCAAAATTTACGGCGTCTTAGATGGCGGTGCTTGTCAGGTAGGGCTGGAATCAACGGTACTGGATGTGACTACGGAGATACCGATTATCCTGCGCCCCGGTGCGGTAACACCGAAAATGCTCAAAGATGCTTTGGGTATAGATGTCTTGGTAGGTGGGCAAAAACTGGGCACAGGCGAAGTGCCCAAAGCCCCCGGCATGAAATATCGGCACTATGCGCCAAAAGGCACGCTTTTAATTGCCCGCGGTAGTGGTGAGGAATTGCTAAACGATATTAGAGCCAAAATAAAAACAGCGCAAGCCCCGATTGGGCTCATGCTGTCAAATGAGACCTTGCAGGCTTTGGGCGATTTGCCCCGAGAAATATTGGTGCATAATATCGGATCTATCAATGACCCTACCCAATTCGCGACGGAGCTTTTTGCGGATTTACGCTTTTTTGATGAGCGAGGAGTGCAGACGATAATCAGTGAAGCGTGCGCGGAAAACGATTTGGGTCTGGCAGTGATGAATCG
This sequence comes from uncultured Peptococcaceae bacterium, assembly GCA_964439335.1. Lineage (GTDB taxonomy): Bacteria > Bacillota > Peptococcia > Peptococcales > Peptococcaceae > QAKL01. The sequence goes on from CAYTOM010000023.1 coordinate 4,844, forward strand.
CTTGACTAAAGCTGCCGGAGGAGGTAATCTGAAATGAACATATTATTTGTTTGTACGGGCAATACCTGCCGTTCGCCGATGGCGCAGGCTATCAGCCACAAGCTGATTAGGGAAAATCCAAAAGAATATTCCTTTATTAATGTAGCATCGGCAGGATTAGCGGCGTATGATGGTGACGGTCCCAGCTTTTATGCCAAGGAAGCCTGCGAGATGAACGGTGCTAATTTAGATGATTTTCGCTCGCAAAAGATAAGCTATGATTTGTTAGATATGGCAGACTTGGTTTTGGTGATGACCAATAGCCACAAGATGCAGCTTTTAATGACTGCTCCGGAGTATAAAGACAAGGTCTATACCTTGGGCGAATTTGTCGGTGAGGAAATAGATGTCGGCGATCCCTACGGTAGCAGCTTGGATAAATATTTATTGTGCTATGAGCTTTTGGAAAGCCAAATCAAAAAAGTATTTGCTAAAATTTGCTCAGAAAACAATGAATAATAATCAAAAATAAACAATCAAATTGGAGGAAATGACGATGAAAATAGCAATCGGCAGTGATCATGGTGGTTTTAATTTGAAAAATACCGTAATGGAGCATTTAAAAGAAAAAGGCTATGAATTTACGGATTTCGGTACTTATACCGCTGATTCTTGCGATTATCCCGATATAGCCATTGAGGTAGCTGAAAAAGTAGCAAGTGGCGAATTTGACCGCGGTATTTTAATTTGTGGGACGGGTATTGGTATCGGTATTGCCGCTAACAAGGTCAAAGGCATCAGAGCGGCATTGTGCCACGATACATTTTCGGCTCATGCCAGCCGCGAGCATAACAATGCCAATATCTTGACGATGGGCGAGCGTATCATCGGAGCAGGATTAGCTTTAGAAATAGTTGATACTTGGCTTACGACTGAATTTGAGGGCGGTCGCCATGAAAGACGCGTCGGCAAAATTTGTGCTTATGAGGGAATCGAACAATGAGCGAGATAGATTTAGATAAAATAAAGACTGACGCCCAAGAGGTTTTTAGCGAATTTTTGGCGCGGACGAGCTTTAAAGCCGGGCAGATTATCGTTATCGGTTGCAGTACCAGCGAGGTCAAGGGTAATCGTATCGGTAAAGACGGCAATAGCAAAATTGCCGAGATGATTTATACGGCAGTGGCACCTTTGGCGCAGGAAAAGGGACTGTACTTAGCCTTTCAGTGCTGCGAGCATTTAAACCGCGCTTTGGTCGTCGAGCGTGAGGTAGCGGAAAAATATAATTTAGATGAAGTATCCGTAGTACCCTATCCGCACGCCGGAGGCTCTATGGCTTCGATGGCGTATCGCTCATTTGCAGATCCAATCGTGGTCGAAACTATTCAAGCGCATGGCGGTATCGATATCGGCGAGACTTTGATCGGTATGCATTTAAAAAGAGTTGCTGTTCCTTTGCGGTTAGAGCACAAAATGGTCGGTCAGGCACGAGTTAATGCAGCCTTTACTCGCCCTAAACTCATCGGTGGCGAACGGGCGAAATATGCGCTGAATGATGCTACCGAACCATGCGTGATTTAGAGCTTTATATAAAATTTGTTTAGCTTGATGAAATGAGCTTGATTTTCTTTCACATTCTTACTATAATAAAATCAGTAACAAGCAAGAAAATTTTTCATAAAGGGGATATGGAAATGGATTACATTAAAGAATATGTCGAATCTGTCGATCCGGAATTGGCACAAAGTATTTATGCCGAATTAGGTCGTCAAAGAAACAAAATCGAATTGATTGCTTCGGAAAACTTTGTTTCCCAGGCAGTTATGGCAGCACAAGGCAGTGTTTTGACCAATAAATATGCCGAAGGCTATCCGGGCAAAAGATATTACGGCGGTTGCGAATTTGTCGATGTCGCTGAAAATTTAGCTCGTGATCGTGCCAAAAAATTATTCGGTGCTGAGCATGCCAATGTCCAGCCACATTGCGGTGCTAATGCTAACTTGGCTGTATATTTTGCACTTTTACAGCCCGGTGATAAAGTATTGGGCATGAATTTAGACCATGGCGGTCATTTAACTCATGGTAGCCCGGTTAATATTTCCGGTAAATACTTTAAATTCGACGGCTATAGCGTTGAAAAAGATACCGAAGTTTTGGATTATGATAAAATCAGAGCAAAAGCTAAAGAATACCAGCCGAAAATGATCGTAGCCGGTGCATCTGCTTATCCGCGTATCTTGGATTTCAAAGCATTCCGTGAAATCGCTGACGAAGTTGGCGCTTATTTGATGGTTGACATGGCGCATATCGCTGGTATCGTAGCAGCAGGTTTGCATCCAAATCCGGTAGAATATGCTGATGTAGTTACTACTACTACCCATAAAACCTTGCGTGGACCGCGTGGCGGTATGATCCTCTGCCGTGAGGAATATGCTAAAGCTATCGACAAGGCTATCTTCCCCGGTATCCAGGGTGGTCCGTTGATGCATGTCATTGCCGGCAAAGCTGTAGCATTGCACGAAGCATTGCAACCTGAATTTAAAGTATATCAGCAGCAGATTTTGGACAATGCTCAGGCTTTGGCTAAAGGCTTGACCGAGCAGGGCTTCCGTTTAGTTAGCGGCGGTACCGACAACCATTTGATGCTTATCGATGTTAAATCTCAGGGCTTGACCGGTAAAGAAGCAGAAAAAATGTTAGACGATGCAAATGTCACCGTTAATAAAAATACCATTCCGTTTGAAACCGAGAAACCTTTCGTGACCAGTGGTTTGCGTGTCGGTACTCCGGCAGTTACCTCTCGTGGCATGAAAGAGGCTGAGATGCAGGAAATCGCTAATATCTTTGGCACTGTCTTGTTAGAGAAAAACCAAGCTAAAGGTATCGAAATGGTTAAAGCATTGACCGACCGTTTCCCTCTTTACGAAGACTAATTTAAGATAAAATTTAAAGCCGAAAGTATAGACTTTCGGCTTTTTGCTGTTCAAATTATGCTGAAAAACATTGCATATACTTGGCGAATATGCTAAAATAAAAAATATATATCTAACTGTATATTTATAAGTAGGCGAAATTTATTTGGGAGGGAATATTATGTTAATTGTAACGACAGACAGTATTGCAGATAAAAAGATAGTCAAAGTTTTGGGCTTAGTCAAAGGCTCGACTGTGCGCAGTAAAAATATCGGCAAAGATATTGGCAGTAGCTTAAAAGGTATCGTCGGCGGTGAGCTTAATTCCTATACCGAAATGCTCGTCGAAGCACGCCAGATTGCTATTGGACGAATGGCTGAGGAAGCGGAGCAGATGGGTGCTAATGCTATCATAGGTATGCGCCTGCAATCAGCTGCGGTCATGCAGGGTGCTGCCGAGATGGTAGCCTACGGTACAGCTGTGGTGGTAGAATAATGGTAATGGCTAGCTTGATTATCATTGGTGAAGCTATAGCCCTAGCAGCGTGTGTGGGACTGGTGATATATTATATCTTTGAGCGTCGTCGCGAGAAAAAGGAAGAAGCACAGAAAAATTACAAGGATTATTGAGGTGAGGGACTATGCGCCCTGATTGGGACACATATTTTATGCGTATCACAAAAATCGTAGCTACACGCTCCAGTTGCTTGCGCAGGCAGGTAGGAGCGGTGTTGGTTAAAGACAAGCGTATCTTAGCGACCGGGTATAATGGCGCACCGACCGGCATGGAGCATTGTGCCGAGGCAGGTTGTTTGCGGGAAAAACTGCATGTCCCCTCCGGCGAGCGGCATGAATTGTGTCGCGGCTTGCACGCCGAGCAAAATGCCATTATCCAAGCCGCCAGACAAGGCACCGAAATCAAAGACAGCACGCTTTATTGTACGACAGCACCATGCTCATTGTGCGCCAAGATGCTTATAAATGCCGGAGTGAGTCGTATTGTTTACGAGGGGAGCTATCCCGATGAGCGAGCAATGAGCTTTTTTGCCGAAGCAGGCGTGCAAGTGGAGCATTTTTCATTAAATGAGGAGGATAACTAATGGAACATAAAGTAGTAGCTTTGCCTAAGCTCAATCAATTACAGCCGTCATTGGAATCGACTGCCTTGAAATTAATGGAGGAAACCGGCGAATTAGCGCAGGTCATCGGCAAATATCGCGGATTGAGTGGCGAGCATGTCACCGGATATACCGAGGACGAAGTCATGTATATGATCAGCCAGGAATTATTGGATGTCGCCCAAACTGCGGTCAGCATGATGTATGTCTTGGAGGAGCAATATCAGGTCGATATCGGCAAAGCATTGGAGGATCATATCCAAAAATTGATTGATAAAGGCTATCTCAGCTATTAAAATAACGAGGGTGAAAAATTTAAAATGAAAAAAATTATGTTAGTATTTGGCACACGCCCGGAGGCTATCAAAATGGCACCATTGGTCAAAGCCATTGAGGCTGATGATGAATTGGAGTGCGTGGTCGCTGTCAGCGCACAGCATCGAGAGATGCTTGATCAAGTGCTGGATTTATTTGAAATCAAACCGCAGTATGATTTGAATATTATGAAGGCTAATCAGTCCTTGAGCGATATTACTTCCGGAGTGCTAAAAGGCATCGAAAAAGCGGTTATCAAAGAAAAGCCGGATATGGTTTTGGTGCATGGGGATACCTCCACTACCTTTGCCGGAGCGCTGGCTGCTTTTTATGCCCAAGTGCCGGTCGGTCATGTCGAAGCAGGATTGCGCTCGGGGGATTTATACTCGCCATTTCCGGAGGAATTAAATCGTCGCTTGACCGGAGTTATTGCCGGTATTGATTTTGCACCGACGAAAACTGCCAAGGAAAATCTGCTCAAAGAGGGTACCGACGAGGATAAAATTTTCATCACCGGCAATACGGTCATCGATGCCTTGCTGAGTATCGTGGATAATGATTATCAATTAGACAGTGAATTAGAGAGCTTTTTGGCTAAGCATAAGAAAAATATCCTCGTGACCGCCCATCGTCGCGAAAACCAAGGTCAGCCGATGGTGCATATTTTCCAAGCCTTGCGCCGCTTGCACGAAGAAATGCCCGATTTGGGCATAATCTTTCCGGTGCATAAAAATCCGAAAGTGCGGGCTTTGGCACATGAAGC
>CAYTOM010000024.1:0-219 GCA_964439335.1 uncultured Peptococcaceae bacterium
ATCGTCGCGGTTATGCTTCGTTTGTATTGTGCAGAGAGTGTGGGACGGTCATTACCTGCCCAAAATGCTCTCTGCCGATGACCTATCACCAAGATCGCGATGTTTTGAAATGCCATTATTGCGAGCAGATTAGACCTGCGCCTAAACGCTGCCCTAATTGTGGTAGTAGCTTTATCCGCTATTTTGGCTCCGGTACGGAGCTGGTGGAAAGCGAACTGA
>CAYTOM010000024.1:247-9832 GCA_964439335.1 uncultured Peptococcaceae bacterium
CGCTTTACGGCTGGATTTGGATACTACCGGCAAGGTAGATAGCCATCATGAGATTTTGGCGCGCTTTGCTCGCGGTGAAGCCGATATACTGGTCGGGACGCAAATGGTCACTAAGGGGTTGGATTTTCCTAATGTGACGGTCGTAGGTGTTTTGGCGGCGGATCAAATTTTAAATTTGCCGGATTATTTGGCACCGGAAAGAACATTCGATTTGCTGACGCAGGTAGCAGGACGAGCCGGCAGAGGTGATAAGCCGGGGCAGGTCGTCATTCAGACTTATAATCCTACGCATTATAGCATCGTCGCGGCAGCTAAGCAGGATTATGATCATTTTTTTCACTCGGAGATAAAAAGTCGCGCACTTTTGGGGTATCCGCCGTTTAGCAAAATGGCACGCTTGTTAATCAGCGATTTCGATGAAGATACCGCAAAATCAGCGTGCGAAAGTGCGTGGGAGTATTTACACCGCACTTATCCGGAGATAGAGCTGTCTAATCCGATGCCGGCGGCGATTGAGCGTATTCGGGAGAGATGGCGTTATCATTTGATATTAAAGGATAAAAGGTTGGAATTGCTGATTCAGGCATTATCCGCGGTGCGAGAAATGCTTGTAACATCAAGAAAAAGTAAAACTTTGCGGATTATTATTGATATTGAGCCACAAAGTATTTTATAGTAAGAACTAAGGAGGAATTGTTTATATGGCTACTTATAAGGTTGTGGAGAGAGAAGATCCTATTTTGCGTAAAGTCAGTAAAGAGGTGCCGAAAATCACCCCTAATGTCTTAAAGCTCATCAGCAATATGCTCGAGACGATGTATGAGTATAATGGCGTAGGCTTAGCTGCACCGCAAGTAGGTGTCTTAAAGAGAATTATTGTCGTAGATATCGGCGATGGACCGATTGCGCTGATCAATCCGGAGATTTTGGAGCGTCAGGGTTCGCAAATCGGGCAAGAGGGCTGCTTGAGCTGCCCGGATATGTGGGGCGATGTCGATAGAGCGCAATATATCAAAATTAAAGGGATTACGCCGGAGGGCGAGGAAGTAATATTTGAGGCTGAGGATTACTTAGCTCGCGCCTTGCAGCATGAGTGCGATCATTTGGACGGAGTATTGTTTATTGACAAGGTCAAGAAATTAAAGGTAAAAAGAAGGTAGGGCTTATGCGCATTGTATTTATGGGGACACCGCCTTTTGCGGCTCAGGTCATGGAAAAATTAATAGAGAAAGGGCATGAGATCGCCTTGGTCGTGACTCAGCCGGATAAACCCAAAGGTCGTGGGCAAAAATTAGTAGCACCGGCGGTCAAAACAAGAGCGTTAGAGCTGGGATTAGAGGTAGCTCAGCCCCAAAACGCTAAGGACGAGGAATTTTTGGCACTTTTGGCGCAGATTAAGCCGGAGATTATCATTGTAGCGGCATATGGCAAAATTCTGCCGAAAAGCATTTTGGATTTACCGCAGTATGGTTGTTTAAATGTCCATGCTTCGTTATTGCCGAAATATCGTGGGGCAGCACCGATTCAGCGCGCGATATTAGATGGCGAGGAAATGACCGGTGTGACAATTATGCTGATGGATGTGGGCTTAGATACAGGAAAAATGCTCGCGAAAGCCGAATTAAAGATTGAAAGCAGTGATAATTCCGGTGAGCTTTTTGATAAATTGGCGCAAATAGGTGCCGAGCTTTTGGTAGATACCCTGCCGCTTTGGGTAAATGGCGAAATCGAGCCATTAGCGCAAGATGATGATTTAGCTAGCTATGCGTCGATGCTCACCAAAGAGGAGGAATTGATCGACTGGTCAAAATCTGCGTGGGAAATCAATCGACAAATCAGAGCCTTTGCTCCGGATAGCTGTGCGTATACCTATCTGCGTGGTAAGCGCTTAAAAATCGGTGCTTCGGAGGTTGTATCCGCGCAAAATAGTCAAGCAGGCACAGTTATAGCGGCGGATAAAAAGGGTATCATAGTAGCGTGCGGTGAAAATGCGCTGAAGTTGCTTCTGTTGCAGCCGGAGGGCAAAAAAATGATGCAAGCCGGCGACTTTTTAAATGGTGGCAGAATTGGTAACGGTGAGCGGCTTGGTGAAAGAGATGGAGAATAGCGGCAAAAAACGGATATTTTTAAGTTTATTTTTGGGTGCAGGGATAATTTATGCTTTGGTATTTCTGGCGATTTGGTTTGTAATCAGCCTGAATTCACCGGTGTTAAATCAAATTTTGACTGTAGGACTGCTTAGTGCGGCGATAGTGATTTTGGCAATAGTCTCCGGAGGGATATTTTTCTTGGTTTTAAGCCTGATGGAGGTCAATTTACCGCCAAAGCTCAGCCGTATTTCTCGCAATTTGGTTGATTTCTTTTCGCCGGCGGTTTTTCGTTTGGCGAAAACGATGGGTATTTCCGAGGAAGTAGTCAGTGATTCGTATATTAAGTTGATTAATCAACTGAATGCACGGGGAAAAATTCACTATGCTCCGCAAGATGTGCTTATTTTAGCACCGCATTGCTTGCAAAAAGCAGATTGCCCCTATAAAATCACTGTCGATGCAAAAAATTGCCATCGTTGCGGTAGGTGTAGTATTAATGGATTGCTCAAAATAGCTGAGGAGCGTGGCGTAAATTTGGCAGTAGCCAGCGGTGGTACATTTGCCCGCAAGGCTATTCGCGATCAGCACCCCAAAGCAGTAGTGGCGATAGCCTGCTATAGGGATTTATCCAGTGGGATGCAGGATATGAAAAATGTGCCGATTATCGGCGTGCTTAACGAACGCCCCAACGGTCCCTGCTACAATACGACAGTACAGCTATGCCGAGTTAATCAGGCGTTAGATTGCTTTTTAGATACGGATGTAGAAAGCATATGTGAATAAAATTTGAAATAGCTATAGATATTTTTTAAAAGGAGGAATGTGCAATGATTTTTTGGGATCCGACGATGATATTATTGATCCCTGCCATGATTTTGGCAATGTATGCACAAATGAAGGTCAACAGTACCTATCATCACTATTCACAGGTGGCTTCAAAAAGAGGCATGACCGGAGCAGATGTCGCTCGCTATATTTTGAATAAAAATGGTCTTTACGATATCCCCATTGAAAGAGTGCAGGGACAGTTGAGTGACCATTATGATCCTCGCAGTCGTGTCGTGAGATTATCCGAGGGTGTCTATGATAGTACCTCGATTGCGGCTTTGGGTGTAGCAGCGCACGAAGTAGGTCATGCAGTGCAGCATGATACCGGCTATATGCCGCTATATATCCGCAATACGATTATCCCGGTGACGCAGATAGGCTCGTATGTGTCAATTCCGCTGTTAATTTTGGGATTATTGGTTGCCAGCCCTCGCTTGGTAGAGTTAGGTATTATTCTTTTTGCGGCAATTGTATTTTTTCAAATTATTACTTTGCCGGTCGAGTTTAATGCCAGCCGTAGAGCGGTAGCGGTATTAGGTGATGAGGCTATTTTGAGTGCTGATGAATTGGTAGGCACCAAAAAGGTTTTAAGTGCGGCAGCGCTTACTTATGTAGCAGCAGCAATTACGGCAGTATTCCAACTGTTGAGATTGCTGATTATTTCCGGAGTATTAGGTGGCAGAGATGACTAAGGATAAAGCACGCTCGATAGCTTTAGAGGTGATTTATCAAGTATTGGAAGAAGGGGCTTTTGCTAATTTGCTTTTAGATAAAGCTCTTTTTTCATGTAAAGATTTATCACCGCGCGATAAAGGTTTTGTGACCGAATTGGTTTACGGGACAATTCGCCAAAAAGGGGCATTGGATTGGGTCTTAAACCAATTTGCCAAGACAAAAGTAGAAAAAATGGACGCTTATTTGCGCAATATTTTGCGCCTAAGCGCCTACCAGATGCTATATTTAGACAAAATACCGGTTTCGGCGGCGATCAATGAGGGCGTAAATTTAGCCAAAAGCTATGCTCCAAAAGGAGCCGATGGCTTTGCCAATGCAGTTTTGCGCGCTTTAGACCAAGGCAGGGAAAAAATCACCTATCCGGACAAGGGCAAAAATCCGGCGGCGTTTTTTGCGGTGAAATATTCCTATCCGCAGTGGATAGTGGAGAATTGGATTAAAATTTACGGTCGTAAAGGCACAGAAAAAATGTGTCAGTATTTTAATCAGCCGTCAAAATTGTGGATTCGCACTAATCCACTCAAAATCAGTCGGGCAAAATTAAAGGAAAAGCTGGCACTAGAGGGGATAGAAACTAGGGAAAGCAGCTATGCCCCATGGGGATTGCAGATTTTGAGCGAGGTCAATTTGCGCGCACTTGAGAGCTTTAGAGAGGGCGAATTTATCGTTCAGGACGAAAGCTCGATGATTTTAGGTGCTGTAAGCGGTGCTAAGCCCGGGATGAAAGTTTTGGATATTTGTGCGGCTCCCGGTGGCAAGACGACCAATTTAGCCCAATTAATGGATAACCGGGGAAAGATTATTGCTTGCGATATTCATGAGCATCGCTTAGAATTAATCGAAGAAAATGCGAAAAAACTGGGTATTGATATCATCGAAACTAAATTGCAGGACGGGAGATTTTTAAGCGAGAGTTTTAATGAGGAATTTGATTTGGTTTTATTAGATGCTCCATGCTCAGGCTTAGGTGTCTTAGGGCGTAGAGCAGATTTGCGTTGGAAAAAAAGACGCGGTGATATTGCGGAATTAGCAGCATTGCAAAAGGAATTGATTGCTCAGGCTCAAGCGGTAGTGAAACCCGGAGGGATTTTGATTTACAGTACCTGCACGACCACTAAAGAAGAAGACGAAAATGTCGTCGAATGGTTTTTGGAAAACTATGAGGAATTCTCGTTGGATAAAAGATTGCCCTGGACTGATACGGATGGTGAAAATGTCGGTTATTATAAGCTGTCGCCACTTTCCGAGGGGACAGACGGGTTCTTTATAGCACTATTTAAGCGTGGTGAAAATTGATGAAAAAGAATTTGCGTTCGTTAGATGAAGATGAATTAACTAAAGTAACTAAGGATTTGAATGCGCCGCGTTTTCGCGCGAAGCAGTTGTTTGAATGGGTGCATGAAAAAAATGCGACCGATTTTAGCCAAATGAGCAATTTGGGCAAGGATTTTTTGCAAAATTTGAGCAATGACTATGATTTAGGCGCTAATCGCATTTTAAAGCGCCAAGTATCCAAAGACGGTACGGAAAAATATCTGCTGGAATTATGGGATAATGAAGCTATTGAGTGTGTCTTGATGCGCTATCGTGGCGATTTCAGCAAAAAACGCAATACTTTATGTGTGTCGTCCCAGGTAGGCTGTGCGATGGGCTGTACTTTTTGTGCGACCGGTCAAAGCGGATTTGTACGCAATTTGACCGCAGGTGAAATCGTAGGGCAGGTGTATGAGGTCAATCAATTGCTCAAGCAGGAAAAAGACGAGCAAATCGGCAATATCGTCTTTATGGGCATGGGTGAGCCTTTTTTAAATTGGGATAATGTCTATAAGGCTATCAAAATTTTGAACGCGAAAAATGGGCAAAATATCGGTATCAGGCGTATCAGCTTATCGACCTGTGGACTGCCGGAGGGGATTAAAAAATTAGCGGATAGTGGGTTAGATATTACTTTGGCGGTATCACTGCACGCCTCTAATGATGAGGCTCGTAGCAAAATTATGCCGATTAATAATAAATATCCGCTGGCGAAATTGCTGGATGCTTGCCAATATTATCAGAAAAAGACGAAAAAACGCATTACCTTTGAGTATGCTTTGATGGCAGGGGTCAATGATAGTGCAGGCAATATCATGGAATTGAAAAATCTACTGAAAGAGTTGGATTGCCATATTAATATCATTCCCATTAATCCGGTAGCTGACACCAAAAGTATTTTCCGTCCGGAGCGCAAGGCGGTCAATGAATTTGCGAAAAATTTAAAGAAAGCCGGCATTAATTGCTCAGTACGCGAGGAAAAAGGGCTGGATATCGATGGTGCCTGCGGACAGCTGCGAGGAAAATTGCAGAAAAGATAAGAAACGCTCATTTTAGAGAAGCAAGCGGCATATAATCTCCCGAGGTGATTATTATGCCCATGTTTCTTTTTGGCTGGCTTTTGCTGATTTTGGTGGGAGCAGAGCTTTTTACCAATGCGGCGGAATGGCTCAGCAAAAAATTCAACTTTTCCAATTCGATTACCGGCAGTGTGCTGGCAGCAGTAGGGACGGCATTGCCGGAATCAATTATTCCGATAGCGGCTTTGTATCATGGTGAGCAAATGCAAATAGCGACCGGAGCTTTGGTAGGAGCACCGTTTATGCTGGGGACACTGGCATTTGGGGTTTGTGCGCTGGCGGCTATGTGCTGTGGTAAACGGGAATTTGCGGTAGCTAAAAATAAGCTGTCGTTTGATTTGGCGTATGTCTTGCTGTGCTTTGCGCTGTTTTTTCTGGCGTGCTTCGGCGGAGTGTATCTGCAAAGAATTATCGCCATAGTGCTTTTGTGGGCGTATGCGTATTATGTATGGCGTATGTTTAAAATAGGCGATCAAAGTCAGGGCAAATTGCGAGCTTTATACCTATCACCGAAAGCCACCGCTTTGATGATAATGGTACAATTAGCCCTGGGATTGGGCTTAATTATCGGTGGCGCGGAGCTTTTTGTACGCGGAATTACGATTGGAAGCGAAAATTGGGGGATCAGTCCGCTGATACTGACCTTGATTTTAGCGCCTATTGCGACCGAATTGCCGGAGAAATTTAATAGTGTGATTTGGATATTGCAGGGCAAGGACGATTTGGCTTTGGGCAATATCACCGGGGCGATGGTCTTTCAATGTACGGTTATTCCGGCGTTAATTATGCTCAAAGTGCCGATTGATTTGGATTTACCGGCGATTTATAGTGCCGTAATTTTGGCTTTATCGCTGGGTGGATTATATTTAATGATAAATTTACAGCGTAAATTGCGTGTCAGCAGTTTTTTAAGCGGATTTTTGTGGTATGGGGTGTTTATCGGGTTGATTTGCTGGAGTGTCATTTGAGAAATAGGGTGAGTAGATGGACAATATGACCCATGCTTTGCTAGGCGCTTGTGGCGGTGTGATCGTTAGTGATATCACCGGAGGCAGTCTGTGGGGATTGACGATATGCGGGGCAGTAGCTAGTCAGATGCCGGATTTAGACATAATAACGAGCAAAGGCAGCGATGTGTATTACATGAAAAGACATCGCGGAGTAAGCCATGGCGTGCTCATGATACCGATAGAAGCAATGCTGTTTTCGTTAATGGTGTGGCTTTTATTTCATTTGCCTTTTGGGCAGGTATTTGGGGCGAGCATGACAGCTTTAATTTTACATATTTTCACCGATGGGTTTAATTCGTATGGGACCAAGCTACTTTGGCCCTTTAGCCAAAAACGCTATGCGTGGGATTTATTAGAGGTCTGCGATGTGTATTTAATGATTATTTTGGCATTGGGAGTGGTGCTTTCCTTGGTTTATCAGCCGCTATTTAGTTATATCGCGCTATTATTAATGGTAGGCTATATAGGGTTGCGCTTTATATTGCACCAATGGGCACTACGGATAGCATATCGGCAATTACCGGAGGAAATTTGGCGTATCGCTATCTTGCCGCGCGTGCGTGTGATGAAATGGAATTTTATCGCCATCAGCGACGAGTGCTATTATTTAGGACAAGTATGCCTATATGCGAAAAAACTTTATATTTTAAATCGGTATGACCGCCCGCTTTTGGAGGAATGGGACGACAGCACGCGAATGCGTGCCTTTGCGGCTTTTTCGCGCTTTCCGTATTGCTATTATGATGCGGATGAAAAAGCCTGGATGGATATGCGCTACGGGCTATATAAGAAGAATAAGGGACCGCTTAATTTTAAATTTAAGGATAAAGGTACAAAAAAATAAAAAGGATTTAGGATATTTTTGGCGATAAGTCTTTACTATTAAGCATTTTTACGATAAAATATAAAATTAGGGTAAAATATTATTGAAACTGAGGTATGGACATTGACTAAAGGTAAGCATGGGATTAAAAAGCATCAACAAAGCAGTATCATGCAGGCAGCAGGACTATTGATGGTCATGATGCTGATTTCGCGTATTTTAGGCTATGTGCGTGATGTAGTGCTTTTAAGCAGTTTCGGTCAGGATTTTCGGACAGATGCTTATTATGCTGCCTTTAATATTCCGGATTTTATCTATAGCGTACTTTTAGGAGGCGCATTAGGCTCGGCATTTATTCCGATTTTTACGCAATATTTAGCGCAGGATAAGGAAGAGGACAGCTGGATAGTTGCCAGTACGATTTTCAATTTGATGCTGATTGGGGTAGTGATTTTAGTCTCAATAGGGTTAATCTTTACTCCGCAACTGATGAACATTTTGGTGCCCGGCTATGATGAGCAAACTAAAGAATTAGCGGTATTTTTGACGAGAATTATGTTTGGACAGGCATTTTTCATGTGCTTGATGGGCATCTGCCAGGGCATTTGCCATTCGTATAAGCAATTTTTGGCTCCGGCAGTAGGCTCGGTTTTGTACAATGTAGCAATTATTGTCGTAGGCTTGCTATTTAAAGAGCGCTGGGGCATAGTTGCTTTTACGGTAGGCGTAGTTTTCGGTGCATTTTTAAATTTTGCGGTGCAAATACCGACCTTGCTTAGAGTAGGAATGCATTATAAGCCCATCATTGATTTAAATCATCCTGGGGTCAAGAAATTTTTCGCTTTATTAGTGCCGGTATTTATCGGCTTATCAGTGACACATTTAAATACTTTTGTCGGGACAAATTTAGGCTCGTCTTTAGGCGAGGGTATCGTGACTGCTTTAAGCAACGCCCAAAGGCTGATGATGCTTCCGGTAGGAGTATTTGCCATTTCGATTGCTGTGGCGAGCTTTCCGGCGATGTCTGCTCATGTAGCTACCGGACAAATGGAAGCCTACAAAGATGATTTATCGTTGTCCTTTCGGACGATAGTTTTTATCAATTTACCGGCGGCAGTAGGTATGGCAGTTTTGAGTGTGCCGATAGTCAGAGCGATGTATATGCAGGGCAATTTTACTTTGGCTAATATGGATGTGACCGCTGATGCTTTGGTATTTTACTGTATAGGATTATTGGGCTATGGCGCCCAGCACGCTTTAAATCGCGGATTTTATGCAATTCAGGATACGAAATCTCCGGTGGCTATCAATGTCGGAGTCATTATTTTAAATATCATTTTAAGTGTGATTTTGTCGCATATTTTGGGCTATCGGGGATTGGCATTAGCTTATTCGATTGCCGGATTGGTGAGTATTGCGGCACTTTTGTGGGGATTAAACCGCAAAGTAGGCTCATTAGGTGGCAAAAGGATACTTTTATCATGTGTGAAATCACTTTTAAGTGCGGTAGTAATGGGTATAGCTGTGTATTACACCGCAGGAGTGTTAGAAAATATTTGGGATATGAGCTTGAAAACTACGCAGATAGCACAAGTTATCATTGGCGTGGTTGTGGGCGTTATCGTATATGCGATTATGGCATATGCTTTAAAAATGGAAGAAATGCAGGAAGCGTTAAAAATAGTGCGCCGCAAGCTAAGACGCGC
>CAYTOM010000025.1:0-9821 GCA_964439335.1 uncultured Peptococcaceae bacterium
CTTGGACTTTTTGAAAACCACTATCATGAAAGATATGGACGAGAAAAAGCAACTGCGGTGTATTCGCTTTTTCATCGTAGTTTTCATCGCTATCTCCGTCGTAATCGCTATTTTGCAATACAAAAGCAATGTCACCTTTATCGCGCAATTAATGGGTATCTCGTGGGGAGCATTAGCCGGAGCGTTCTTGGCACCGCTTTTATACAGCCTCTACTCGAAAAAGACCACCAAAGCAAGCGTCTGGTGCTGTTTTATCTTTAGCACGATTGTCATGACTGCCAATATCCTCTGCAAATCAGCATTTCCTGCTGTCCTCCAATCTCCGATTAACTGTGGTGCATTTGTCATGCTGATGGGGTTAATCATTATTCCGGTAGTCAGTTTCTTTACCAAAAAGCAGGACAAAGAAACAATCGAGGCGTTCTTTAGCTGCTACGAGCATAAAGTATTAGTCTCAGCGAAAGATGCGCTGGGTGATGAGGAAAAATAAAAGATAGTTTTATATTTTTTCTCTAAAGAGGTAGAAAGGGGGCGCGCGCCTGCCCCCTTTCTACCTCTTTGAATAAACGGTTTTCGTATAAAAAACCTCATTCCTCTATAACACAAAAAAAGCGTACATTCGGTCTATCCCAAATGTACGCTTTTTGTTTACTTTGCTTATTTATCCTCGTCACAAACTACAGATACGCCATATTTTGAAGAAGTTTTTTTGACATTTTCACAGTCCTCAAAATTGGACAGATTGATACCGGTTTCCTCTACATCGTCCTCAGAGCATACTACCTGAATACCTACTTTAGATGCTACGGTCTGCATCTGCTCACAGTTTTCTTCGTCAATACCTAATTTTCTTGCATCGATTTCCATAGTAACTTCCTCCTTTAAATCTAAAAACAATGAAACAAACAACTCATTTGTATTTCGTATATATACTATATCACAAGCGGTGGGCAAATGCAAGAGTTATTTCTTTCAATTACTCATAAATATTTCCTCTGAGTTTATTGCGCCGGATTAAAATAAATTATATGTCCGCACCTTTATTTTATGCAGTCTGACTATATTTATGCCTATATCCGACCGCTTATTTTTAGCAATTATAACTTTTTAGGGCAAAATATATACTTTGCACAAAATAGCCGCCTATCGTATTCATTAGCTAAAACATATAAAAAAACTGGGGATTGCTCCTCAGTTTAGTAATTTTATTAACTTTTCTTTCTCGTTTAATGCAGGCTCCTGCAATACTTTCGCTAACAAAAAATTGAGTTTTTCGCCTATTTCTCGCCCTTGATAGCCCATTTTCAGCAAATCATCGCCCTTTAGAGCTAAATTTGCCAACGAATAGCAATCGCCCCTAGCCAAAATATCGTCTAATTGTTGCTCTATCTCGTGAAAAAAATCGCACATCCAGCGCATCTGGGCATTTTTCGCGCTCATATCGGCAATCTTTACTTTCAGCAAATTTTGCAAACTTTCGGCACCCAGTTTGTGCAATTCCAGGCGAATGCTGTAGTCGTCCTTTAAAATATGGTCATTATGCGCCAAAATCAGCTTGACGACCTCTTTTGAGGTCTTGCGGTCATAGTGCAATCTATCCAAAAATTCACCGGCAATCTCTGCCGAGGGGATCTCGTGCAGAGGAAAACAATCATTGCCCTCAAAGCATTCCTCCCAAGCAAAGGGCTTGCCGATATCATGCAAAAGCATCGTCAAGCGCAAGGTCAAATCCGGCTTGATATTTTCCACCGTCTGCACCGTATGCTCGAATACATCCTGAGAATTGTACGGATTGTGCTGCATAAAGCCATAGGTATGGCACATTTGCGGCAAAAAATAGCTATAAAGCCCTAAATGATAGAGATCCTCTAATCCTTGGCGGACATTTGATGACAAGAGTATTTTATTTAGCTCCACTTGGATACGCTCGGTAGCGATATTGCGCAAAAGATAATTGGTCTCGGCAATCGCTTTTTTAGTTTGCTCATCATAGCTAAAGCCCAGCACGCAGGCAAAGCGCACCGCTCGCAAAATCCGTAGCCCGTCCTCGTGAAAGCGTTTGTAGGGATCCCCTACCGCTTTAATAATTCCCTGCTTTAAATCCTCCAAACCGCCAAAGCAATCCACCAAGCCATTTTGCTCATTATACGCCAGAGCATTGATCGTAAAATCTCGGCGGCTTAAATCCAGTGCCAAATCAGAGGTAAAGGTGACCTGCTTAGGGTGGCGATTGTCCTCATACTCACCATCGATACGATAGGTAGTGATTTCTATAGTCATATGCATGATGACCACCGTCACTGTGCCATGCTTTAAGCCGTTTAAAACCAACCGATAATCGCTAAAGACCTCGATTAATTCCTCGGGCAAAGCATTGGTGCAAATATCCCAATCTCCCGGCTCGCGCCCGAGGATACTATCGCGCACACAGCCACCTACTAAATAGGCTTCATAGCCTGACGCACGCAAAATATCCAGCGCAATTCGGCAAGATTTGGGGATATTTATCTGTAGCACCGCCACCACCTCGTTTCTGTAGTGCTTGATCAATCATTTTTGTTTTTCTGCTTTTGCGCCATTTCCCGCAATTTCTGCATTCGAGCCTTTTTATCATCTACCGCCTGAAAGGTCGTACCATTAGAATGGTTTTTGTCGTTAGATGTATGCCATTTGCTTTTATTGCGCGGAGTTTCGTAGACATTATTACCCACTATTGCACCTCTTTCTCCGAAATAGCTGTATTGGTCACTTTGTTTTCCACCCAAGCCTGCAAAGCATCTAAGCCTGTCCCGTTTTCTGCGGAAAAAATGATAATCTCCTGCTCCGGTACGGTATGCAGTGTATTTTTCAGCAATTTCAGCTGTTTTTGCCATTGACCTTTGGAAATTTTATCAGCCTTGGTCGCTACGATCAAAGTCGGCAAATTTTTGCTCATCAGCCATTCGTACATACTCACATCGTCCTTGCTGGGAGCGTGTCGGATATCGACAATTTGAATCACACCACGCACCTCGCCGCAACCGCTCAAATACTGGTCGATAAATTTTCCCCATTGAGCTTTCACGCTTTGGCTCACTTGAGCAAAGCCGTATCCCGGTAAATCGACAAAATAAAACCAGTCGTTGTTGATTAGATAAAAATTCAAGGTCTGAGTTTTGCCGGGTTTGCTACTGGTACGCGCTAAATTTTTGCGATTGATAAATTTATTGATCAATGACGATTTGCCGACATTGCTCCTCCCTGCCAGAGCTATCTGTGGCAAATTGTCGGTGGGATATTGCTTAGGACCTACCGCACTGATGATAAACTCCGCATTTTTAATAATCACTTTTCTTCACCCTCCACAGGCACCAATGCCCATTCTAAGACCTGCGCTATATTTTCCGCTAAATGAATATTAAGCTCGGTGCGTACTTCCGCAGGGATATCCTCAATATCCTTTTTATTATCGCTAGGAATAATAATTTCGCGACTACCTGCTCTGTACGCCGCCAAGGATTTTTCCTTGAGCCCACCTATCGGCAGTACCTTGCCACGCAAGGTCATCTCGCCGGTCATGGCAATATCACGCCGTACTGCTCGTTTGGTCAACGCCGAAACCATCGCCGTCACCAAGGTTACTCCGGCTGAGGGGCCATCTTTGGGGACAGCGCCCTCCGGAGCATGGATATGAATATCGCATTTCTCATAAAAATCGCTTTCCAAGCCTAATTTATCCCAGATGCTACGAATATAGCTCAAAGACATCTGCGCAGATTCCTTCATCACATCGCCTAGTTGCCCGGTGAGGAGCAAATTGCCTTTGCCGGGTAAAATCGACACCTCAATCGGTAACAATTCACCACCGGCAGCAGTCCATGCCATACCGGTCGCGACGCCGATTTCGTCTTTATCCAGCAATTCACTATGGCTATAGCGCGGTACGCCTAAATATTTATCTAAATTATCTGCGGTAATGCGTGCGGCTTTCTTTCTGCCGGCGGTGATATCCATCGCTGTCCGGCGGCACAGCGCACCTAATTTACGCTCTAATTCACGCACTCCTGCCTCACGAGTATAATTTTGAATGATTTTGAGCAATGCCTCATCGGTAATCGAAATTTGCCGCTTGGTCAAGCCATTTTCCTTGATTTGCTTGTCCCACAGATGCTTGCGCGCAATCTGCAATTTTTCGGCTTCCGTATAACTGGAAAGCTCGATGATCTCCATACGATCTAATAACGGCTCCGGAATACCCTGCAAGGAATTTGCCGTCGTTAAAAATAGCACTTTCGATAAATCAAACGGCGCCTCAATAAAATGATCGCTAAAGCTCTTGTTTTGCTCCGGATCCAGCACCTCCAGCAGAGCTGCTGCCGGATCACCACGAAAATCGCTTGCCATTTTATCGATCTCGTCAAATAAAAACAACGGATTAGCCGATTTTGCTTCGCAAAGACCGCGAATAATTCTGCCAGGCATCGCTCCGATATATGTCCGCCGATGACCACGAATTTCGGCTTCATCACGCACTCCGCCCAACGACATCCGCACAAAGTTTTTATTGAGTGCATCAGCCACCGAGCGTGCCAGAGAGGTTTTTCCTACGCCGGGCGGTCCTACCAAGCAGATGATTGGTCCCTTGCTATCCTCTTTTAGCTGGCGTACAGCTAAAAATTCCAAAATACGCTCCTTTACTTTCTCCAAACCATAATGGTCACGGTCGAGAATTTTCTGAGCCTTATTAATATTTTCCTCATCTTTTGTATAAATACCCCAGGGTAAATCCAAAACCCAATCCAAATAATTGCGAATTACCGCATAATCCGGCGATGCTACCATCGTCCGATTTAATCTTTTGACTTCTTTGCGTAGCTTTTCCTCGACTTCCGCAGGCAAATCCAGCTTTTCAATCTTTTCATTGATCTCCTGAATTTCTACGGCTTTATCCTCGCTATCGCCCAATTCCTCATTGATAACTTTGATTTTTTCTCGTAAATAATACTCCTGCTGACCTTTGTCGATACTTTCTTTGACCTTTTGATTAATTCTGTTTTCCAATTCAGCCAGTTTTTCTGCTTTAACAAAATATCCTAGCAACAATTCCAATTTTTCGCTTAAATTATCAGCCGCAAAAATCTCGTATTTTTCATTGACCGGTGCAAAAATTAAATTAGCAATCAAATTGACCTTGATTTCCACATCGCCGGTATTTAAAACAGCTCGCGCCTGCTCTTTGGTGATTTTATTATTCAGACGGCAATAATGCTCAAAATAGCTTTCTACCGATGACATCGCCGGAGCCACTATCTCGATATCCTCGGCTTCATTTTCGATAGCTACCTTGTAAACAATCTCGATATACGGGTCAAAACATTCATACTCATCGGCGATGACCTTTTCCAAGCCACGAACCGTAATTCTCATGCCGCCACCGGGCAGGTAAATCACCTTTTTCAGCTCAGCCAGCAAACCATAATAATACAAATCATTTTGCAAAGGCTTTTCGACTGCCATATCCTTTTGTGTCACCAAAATCAGCTTGTTGTCCTCTTTCAAAGCCTGCTCTATAGCATTAATGGACTGGTCACGACCTATCTCTAAATTAAACTCGCTATGGACAAAGCCTACTGCTCCGCGCATCGCAATCGCCGGATATACTTTTTTCGTCAAATGTTCTAATATTTCTTCATCTATCTCATCTGTTAGAACCATTTCTGTCGAATTCATTTCTTCCGTCATTTATCGCACCTCTACTCTCGCTTAGTTTCTTAGGGGCTTTAAATGAGCCTAAAGCCCCAGAATATAATAACTATAGTATAAAGAAAATAAGCGTATTTTGCAAGGTGTTTATTTGAATAAATTTTAATTACTGTAATTTTGCCTCGCCTTTATCAGCCTACAGTGCCAGTCTATGCGTATTTTGATAATCATCGATTTCGTCTTTAGTCTCTCTATGGACAAATGCTACATCAAATGCCTCCTGGATATGGCTGATAGCGATAATTTCAATCGGTAAATCCGCAAAATTGCTTTGATAATTATCTATCGGAATCAAAACTCGCTTGAGCCCCATTTGGATAGCCGCCTGTATTTTATCACTCACTCCGCCGACCGGTTTGATGCGCCCATTAATCGATATTTCGCCGGTCATCGCCAAATAATTATCAATTCGCCGATTTGTCAATGCCGAATAAACCGCTACCGCCATTGTCACCCCGGCTGATGGTCCATCTATCGGTATGCCCCCGGGGAAATTCAGATGAATATCGTACTCACTCGTATTGATCGCGCAAAAATTATTAATCACCGTCAAGACATTTTCCACCGAGCTACGCGCCATGCTTTTGCGGTATAACGACTGCCCCTGGGTTTTAATTTCCTCCTCGTCGACTACGCCGGTTAGCTTTAAGCTCCCTTTGCTATGGATATTGCGTGTAGCTACGGCTTCGACCTCGGTCACTATCCCAATTCGGCTCGCTGTCACTGCCAAGCCATTGACTATGCCGACCATCGGCTGGGGCAAGGGCTTTTTCTCCAAGCGTGGGGTGTATTTGCCACTATTGATCACCCATTCCACATCAGCCACACTAATCTCGTGCCTGCCATCTGTCAAAGCCACCCCGGCAGCAATTTGAATCATATTGACCGCATCACGACCATTACCGGCAAAGCGCCCAATCAGCTCAATCGCCTCCGTAGGTGCCGGAAATTGCGCATGCTCACCGGCATCGGCAGCAATTTTTTCGATTTCCTGCGGTAGCAAGGCTCGAAAATACACCTCTAAGCAGCGCGAGCGAATTGCCGGCGGAATTTCCTCCGGCTGCCTGGTCGTCGCCCCGACTAAACGAAAATCTGCCGGCAAGCCATTATCAAAAATGTCCTTGATATACTCCGGTACATTAGCATCATCAGGATTATAATACGCACTCTCCAGCATGACTTTGCGATCCTCTAAAACCTTTAACAGCTTATTGATCTGCATCGGATGCAGCTCGCCTATCTCATCAATATACAAAATTCCGCCATGAGCCTTGCTCACTGCTCCCGGCTTGGGCTGGGGAATGCCGGCAGGTCCCATAGCGCCGGCACCTTGGTAAATAGGGTCATGCACACTGCCTATCAATGGGTCGGCAATTCCCCGCTCGTCAAAGCGCGAAGTCGCGCCATCGACCTCGATAAATTTAGCATCTGCCAAAAACGGCGAATATTCGTTTTGCTTAGCCTCCTCCATCACCAATCTGGCAGCTGTCGTCTTGCCCACTCCCGGTGGACCATAGATGATGACATGCTGCGGATTGGGGCCGCACAAAGCCGCCTTTAACGCTTTGATGCCGTCCTCCTGCCCGATAATATCCGCAAAATTTTGTGGTCTGATTTTTGCCGTCAAAGGCTCACTTAGCGATATTTTTCGCATTTTTGCCAGCTTTTCATTTTCTCTGCGTGAATTTTTAGCTACCGCCGCTTTACTGCCCTGCTGATTTTGTAGCAAATTTAAAAAGTAAATGCCGATAATAATCGCAAAAAATATTTGCAAATATCCTAAAGCGCTCATCGTATTCATCACTTCACTCCTTTTTATTTGAATACGCTTAGTATGACCGCAAAGGATTTTTTTATGAAATTTTTATCTAAAAAAACAGCCGCAACCTATAAAGGCTACGACTGTCGGTATGTTATAATAATTGTTCTCTGGCTAAAGCAGTACCCATCTTTTGCGTACCTAAAAGCCACAATAAATCATCATGCTGTAAAATCATATTTGACGACGGATCGACAATCGGATATAAATTGCGCTCGATACCTATCAAAAAGCCGAACCATTCGTTTTTAATGGGAGACTCCTTGATATTACAGCCATTAAGCGCCGAATCCTTTTGCACCTTGAGCGCACAGCACAAAATCTGATGCTCTGCCGGCAAATCCTCCTGCGTGCTGATAAAATGACGCAAGGTCTCCGGTTCACCTATCGTCGTGAATTTATTGCCGTTTTGCCCAAACAAAGCAAAATTGTCCAATGCCTTTTTCTCTGCCAATACACACAACATATCCCCATCGGCAATGGTCGCATCACCCTGCGGAATATTGCTGATTTTTTTGCCATGTACAATACGAATGACTTTGACATGCCAGATATTGCCCCAGTTTAACTCAATCAGGCTTTTTCCGGCAATCTCGCTTTCTTCGTTTACCTTGATACGCCGGACATATAATTGCTCATCTAACCAACTATGCGAGCCACTTTCGGTAAAATTCTCGGTTAATTGGCGCTCATTAAAGTTTGCCAAAAAGTTAGCCTCAATTTTGAGATATTGCCCACTCAAGCGGTCGGAATGTGCCGCCAGATAAATCGCCGGGACGATAACCAGTACAAAGCCTATCGGCGGAATATGCCAATACATAATTCCCGGCAATAACAAAATACCGCACGCCACACAATAGCGCAAAATTACCAAAAGTAATAACGGAATACGATTGGCTTTGTTTTTTAACCATAACGCCGTAAAATAGCTGCTGCGTACTCTGACCAAAGGCGAGACTATCAACAATAACAAAATAAACAGCACCGCGCCCAGCACATAGCTACCGATATGCTCCTCAAAGTACCCCAAAGCATAGATTTTCGGCGCCACCATTTTATCTACCAATAAAATCAACCCGACTGCTATTGCTCCGTATAGCAGTAAATTTTTAAAATAGCCCTGCAAAAATTTACGCCAGTCGCTATCATTAGCCGGACGAGTATTTTGCTTGGAGGCTTGAAATTCGGCTAATTTCTTTTGCACCTTGTCCGGCAGAGCCTTATCCGCAAAAGCAATCATTTTGGGGGCTAAGCGTACCAAAAACGGCGTGACAAAGGTCGTCAAAACTGATACCGCGACGATGACCGGATATAAAAAGTCGCTTGTTACTCCTAAAGTCAAGCCCAAGGAGGCGATAATAAAGGAGAACTCACCGATTTGCGTCTGGGTGGTCGCCGCATAAATCGAATCATGCAGGCTCTGACCGGAAATTAGCATACCCAACACCAAAAAGGCAAAAATACTGATTACCGTCACGATAGTCAAAATAATGATCGTCCCACTGTATTCAATCATGACTGCCGGATCAACCAACAAACCTACCGAAACGAAAAAGACCGCGCCAAACAAATCCTTGCATGGTTTAATCAAATGCTCGATATGCTCAGCATGTACCGTACCTGCCAAGATAGAGCCTGCCAAAAAGGCACCTAGCGCTGTCGAAAAGCCTAAAGCATTTGCCAGCCAAGTCATGGCAAAGCAGATGCCTAACGAAACGACCAAAAGCATCTCGTCATTCATTAAATCCTTGACCCGCTTGAGAAAGCTCGGCAAAATATATATGCCCAAAACCAACCAGATAATCAAATAGAAAAACATCTGCCCTAAGCTCACCGCTAATTCTAAACCGCTGATACTTTGGCTGACGGCTACAGTCGACAAAATAATCATCAAAAATATTGCTGCAATATCCTCAATAACCAACACACCGGTAATCAAACTGACAAAGGACATCTTGCGCAAATTCATATCATCGATAGCCTTTAAGCAAACCATCGTGGAGGACATCGAAAGCATACCGCCTAAAAAGATACTGTTCATCAGTCCCATGCCCATAATTTGCCCACAGGCAAAGCCCGTCAAGCCTACACCCAAGATTTTAATCGTTGCGGTGATAAAGCCTGCCATGCCGACCTCGCCCATTTTATGTACCGAAAACTCCAAACCCAAACCAAACATCAAAAATATTACACCGATATCAGCCCTGACCGTAATATTTGCCGTATCAGCTACCGTCGGCAAAAATTGCACTACCGGCCC
>CAYTOM010000026.1:0-1223 GCA_964439335.1 uncultured Peptococcaceae bacterium
CAAGCTCGTCAATGACAAAACGCCCATCTTTACGAATCAGGACATCATCGAAATAGATTTCACCGCCGCCGTAGTTAGGGGTTTGGATATAGACTAAATCCCAGTGGATAGAGGAATCGTTGCCATTGGGGGCTTCTTCGTAGCAGCGACCGGGAGTGAGGTGGATACTGCCGGCGATTTTTTCGTCAAAGAGGGTGTCTTTCATCGGGATATTGATATAGGGATTGACGCCGATAGCAAATTCGCCGATGTAGCGTGCGCCCTCGTCAATGTCTAAAACTTGGTTAATACGCTCGGTATCGTTGGCGGTAGCGTTAATGATTTTGCCGTCTTTAAATTCAAAGACGATGTTTTCGTAGGTAAAGCCCTCATGGACCGAGGGAGTATTATAGCTGATAGTACCGTTAATCGAATCACGCACCGGTGCGGTATAAATTTCACCGTCGGGGATATTCATCTTGCCGTCGCATTTGATAGCAGGGATATCCTTGATAGAAAAGGACAAATCTGTGCCGGGACCTACCAGGCGCACTTTGTCGGTACGATTCATTAAATCAACCAAGGCGTCCATTGCTTTGCTCATCTTGCTATAGTCGAGATTGCAGACATTGTAATAGTAATCTTCGAATGCTTCCAGGCTGGTATTGGCTAGTTGCGCCATAGCATAGTTAGGATAGCGCAGGACTACCCAGCGAGTGTTATTAACGCGTTCGTTGAGGACGGGAGTGGAGGACAACGACCAGATATTTTGTTTATCCTTTGGCACATCGGAGAGCTCCGAGATATTTTCGGAGGCTCTGACGGCGATATAGCAGTCGATGTCTTTCATTTTTTCCAATTCCAATTGATTTTCCCAATCCAGTTGTTCTTTGGTAGCACCGAGCATGATTTCTCTTTGCAAGGTGGTGTCTTCCAGTTTGAGATAGGGCAGTCCGCCTGCTTTGTAGACCTCTTTGACTAAATAGCGACCTAATTCAAAGGCACTTTGCCCGATGATGTGGATATATACTCTGTCGCCTGCTTGGACAGCGGTAGAATAATTGACTAAATTTTTGGCTAAAATTTCATTGCGTGGATCCATGGTAATCACTCCTTTTAAGACATTAAAGTATAATTATTTTAGCATAATCGGCTTAAATATGCAAGTTTTCATTGCATTTCGGCTTAAAAAATGTTAAACTTATCATGATGTATATTTAGATAATTAATAGGTTGGAAAATTA
>CAYTOM010000026.1:1233-9708 GCA_964439335.1 uncultured Peptococcaceae bacterium
GCAGCAATAGAAATAGAATAAACTAAGTAGAGAAAGGATGATTAGGATGAGTATTAAAATAATTACCGATAGTACTTCGTATATACCACAGGCGTGGCAGGATAAGTATGATATTGCGCTGGTATCGTTGAGTGTACTTTTAGATGGGGAAAGTATCAGAGAAATGGATATTCCCTATGATGAGTTTTATGAGAGAATGAGCAAGGCTAAGGAATTTCCGACTTCCTCGCAGCCGGCATTAGGCGAGATGAGTGCGGCTTTTGAAAAGGTCTTAGCAGAGGGTAATGATTTGTTTGGTGTCTTTATTTCGTCCAAGATGAGTGGGACTTATCAGACGGCATTAATGCTCAAGCAACAAATGCAGGAGAAATATCCTGAGAGAAAAATTGAAATTATGGACTCCGGGTCAAATAGTATGCAGTTGGGTTTTATTGCGTTGGAAGCAGCTAAAGCTGCCGCTGATGGAGCCGATATGAGCGAGGTAGTAGCGAAAGCCGACCATGTGCGGACACATAGCAAATTTTTGTTTACGCCGGAAGTGCTGGATTATTTGCAAAAAGGTGGGCGTATTGCCAAAGCATCCGCTTTATTGGGGACACTATTACAAATTAAGCCGGTATTGACGGTTAATGATGGCGTGGCAGATGTCTTTGCCAAGGTGCGTACCAAGAAAAAGGCTGTCGAGACGATTGTCGATGGTATGATGGAGAATGTCAAAAATCACGAGATTGGTGGTGTAATGGTACACCATATTAATTGTGCCAAAGAAGGTCAGGAATTAGCCCAGCGTCTAGAGGAAAGATTTGGGATTAAAATTTCCATTCAATCGATAGGACCGATTATTGGGGTGCATGTAGGACCGGGAGCCATCGGTGTAGCTTATTGGTGGAAATAAAAAGCATTTTTCGCAAAAGATAAAAAGCGTATTTTCGCGAGAGGGTTATTTTACAGGGCATATTGTTTAGCTTGCAATCGTACAATACTATTAAAGTAAACGATTGACGAGGTGAGCAATATGTCTTTTTTTATTGAGGCGGATAGAGGGACGGTGAGAAAGCTAGAGCTGAATTTTGCTGATTTGCCATTAGATGTGCGAAATGGCGGTGTAAAAATAGCTACTGATGATTTAAATATAGTTGCTAAATTAATCGCGTTTTGTGCGATTGATTATGATAAAGGGTATTTGGTGCGTAATGCTTTGAAAAATTGGCAGGATAGGCATAGCGAGAAAGCTGTGCCTAAGCAGGCGTGGGAATGTTTAAGACAAAAATTAACAGTACATGGGCGTGAAGCTGAAAAATATGTGTATTTAGATCTCCTGCGGATATTGTGTGGAAAAAATGAACTAAATATGTATGGCTATGTGCGTTTTGGGGCGGTTAATTTAAAGCGGTATTATCAAAGTATGGCAAATCGTGTGCTGAATAGTTTAAAGCAGAAAGAGGAGGAAGAGGCGTTTATCCGCGCGTTAAAACTGTTGGTCAAAGCGCAAACTCCGCAGATTGGGCAGGTCAGAGTGTGTTTAAAGGCTGATGGTGATTTTGATATTTATGATGCGAGTGGAGCTGATCTAAAGGCGGATTATTTGCTGGAAATTGACCCATATGCGTGGCAGATGGCGAAAGCAGAGGATAGGCTGATGAGTATTTTGCTCAATTTAGCTCCCTCGGAGGTCATTATTGAGCGCGAGGACCGGGGACAATGGGAGCTAAAGCTGGTGCGCGAGGTGTTTTGTGAGCGGCTCAAGCCGAAAAATAGTTAATAAAAAACCAACCGTCTTGGTAGGCGGTTGGGCTTTTAGCAAAAATTATTTTTTTCTTTCGGCTTTGCTTTCGCAATAGATGCAACGATAAACTTTATTTTTGCGGTCAGTTAATTTAAAGACATGGGGCAATTCCTGCTCGGTGGTGGTGATGCAGCGCGGATTTTTGCATTTTACGATATTAGAGATGTACTCGGGTAGTTCGGGATGATATTTTTTGACGCATTTGCCATTTTCAATGACATTAATCGTGATATCAGAATCGAGATAGCCTAAAGCATTTAAATCGACAGCTAAATCGGCGTCTATTTTGATAATATCTTTTTTGCCCATTTTACTGCTGTGGACATTTTTGATAATGGCGATGGAGCAATCCAGCTCATCTAAATTGAGGAAATGATAGATTTCCATGCTTTGTCCGGCTTTGATATGGTCGATGACGATGCCGTTTGTCAATTCGTCAATATTCATTAGAACACCTCCAATAATTTCAAAATAAGTGCCATACGAGCGATTTTGCCGTTAGCGACTTGTTTAAAGTAGCAGGCACGAGGGTCATTGTCGATAGCGACAGCGATTTCATTGACACGCGGTAGCGGATGCATGATGGTGAGATCGGCTTTGGCAGTTTCTAATTTTTCCGGGGTCAAGATGTAGCTGTCACGCAGGCGTAAGTATTCCTCTTCGCTAAAGAAGCGCTCTTTTTGGACACGAGTCATGTATAAAATGTCTAAATCAGGCATTACCGACAGCAAATCGGTAGTCTGAGTGTAGGGGATATGTTTCTCTTGGAGAATTTCTTTTTTGACATAGCTGGGGAGCTTTAATTCATCAGGGGAAATCAAAACGATATTGATACCACTGTAACGGGATAAAGCCTCGATTAAAGAGTGAACGGTGCGCCCGAATTTTAAGTCACCACAGAAACCGATGGTGAAGTTTTCTAAGCGACCTTTTTCACGCTTGATAGTCAATAGGTCGGTTAGGGTTTGGGTCGGGTGGTTATGACCACCGTCACCGGCATTGATGACCGGAATAGTGGAATACATCGAGGCGACCATAGGAGCGCCTTCTTTAGGGTGGCGCATAGCAACGATGTCAGCGTAGCAGCTGATGACGCGAATAGTATCAGCGACGCTTTCGCCTTTGGAGGCGGAGCTACTGGAGGCTTCGGAAAAACCGATGACCGAACCACCCAAGGAGAGCATAGCAGATTCAAAGCTCAAGCGAGTACGGGTAGATGGCTCGTAGAATAGAGTGGCTAATTGTTTGCCGTCGCAGGCGTGGGCGTATTTTTTCGGATTAGCGATGATGTCCTCAGCTAGGGTGAGGATTTCGTCTATTTCCTCCGGAGAGAGGCTTAAAATGTCGATTAGATGTCTCATTTGGCACCTCCGATCCAGCTTTCGTCACTGGGGTTAGCGCGAAATGCCATCAAACGAGCGATATCCTCGGCTTTGATGTAGCCTTCGTCGGCAGCGACTTGGGCAATGGTGTCAAAATTGGTCAAGCTGATATTTTTGACATTGGCTTGGGCTAAGCGGTCTAAGCCTTTTTGCATACCATAGGTAAAGATGCTGACGATACCGATGACTTCGGCGCCTGCTTCGCGCAAAGCAGTGACAGCATCGATGACAGAGCCACCGGTCGAAATCAAATCCTCGACGACAACGACTTTTTGTCCTTTTTCCAGGCGACCTTCGATTTGGTTACCACGACCGTGGTCTTTGGCACCGGAGCGGACATAGCCCATCGGCAAGCCTAAAATATGAGCAGCGATAGCAGCGTGAGCGATACCGGCAGTAGCGGTACCCATTAAAACTTCTGCTTCGGGATAATTGGTACGAATAGTTTCAGCGATAGCATTTTCGATGTGATTGCGGACTTCCGGAGCGGTCAAGGTCAAGCGGTTGTCACAGTAGATAGGGCTTTTGATGCCACTTGCCCAGGTAAAGGGCTCTTCAGGGCGAAAAAAGACAGCACCTATTGCTAATAAATCTTTGGCAATTAATTTTTCCATGGTGTTCTCCTCCTAAAATATATGGTAATATTTTAAACTATACTTTTTTGCATTTTCGCATAAAATCAGTGTAAAAATTCGTTGACGCATTTTAGATATGCTTGGTAAGGGTCGGTGCTTGCGGTAATGGAGCGACCGACTACGATGTAATCACTGCCTAATTCGCGTGCTAAGCCGGGAGTGGTGACGCGTGCTTGGTCGCCTTTAGCATCATCGGCAAAGCGAATACCCGGAGTGACAGTTAAAAATTCACTGCCACACAAAGCGTGGACTTTGGGGGATTCTAATGGTGAGCAGACGACACCTTTTTAGCCGGCAGCTTTCGCATTTTGGGCGTAGTGGGCGACGACTTCTTCCAAGGGACGATCAATCAATTAATCGTGCTGCATTCTTTCCTCGGTAGTTGAGGTGAGCTTGGTGACAGCAATCAGGATACCGTTTGGATTTTTGCTGTAGTAGCCCTCGCAGGCTGCTTCCATCATGGCAATAGTGCCGGCGGCATGGACATTGGTCATATCTACTTCTAAATCAGCCAAAACGCTCAAGGATTTTTTGACGGTGTTAGGAATATCGTGCAATTTTAAGTCTAAAAATACTTTGTGACCGCGGTTTTTGATTTTTTCGACGATAGCAGGTCCGCAAGCATAGTACAGTTCCATGCCGATTTTGACGAATGGCTTTTCGTTAGGAAATTTGTCCAAAAAATCCATGACGGCGTTTTCAGAGTTAAAGTCACAAGCGATGATGATGTCTTTGGGCATTAGTGAGCACCTCCAATGATGTCTGTTAAACTATTGATATGGTATTTTTCCATTAATTCGGGGAGTTCGGCGATGATTTTGGGGCAAGCATAGGGGTCGACCAGATTAGCGGCGCCGATTTCGACCGCAGTAGCTCCTGCCAGCATCATTTCCAAGACATCGCCGGCAGTAGTGATGCCACCCATGCCGATGATGGGAATTTTTACGGCGTCATATACTTGGTAGACCATGCGTACTGCCAGAGGAAAGATAGCTGAGCCGGAAAGTCCACCTGTTTTGTTAGCCAAAAGGGGTTTTCTTTTGGCAATATCGATTTTCATGCCTAAAAAGGTATTTACTAAGCTCACCGCATCGGCACCGGCAGCTTCGACTGCTTTGGCAATTTCGGTAATGTCGGTGACATTAGGCGATAATTTGATGATGATAGGCTTGGTAGTGACTGCTTTGACGGCTTTGGTGACTTTGGCAGCATTAGCCGCATCGGTACCAAATGCCATACCACCGCCATGGACATTGGGGCAGCTGATATTGACCTCTAGCCAAGCGATTTGGTCTTCTTTATCTAATAAAGCACAGGTGTGCGTGTATTCATCGAGGGAAAATCCGCTGACATTTGCCATGATTGGCTTGTGAAAGCAGGCACGCAAGCGTGGGAGCTCCTCGGAGATGACCTTTTCGACGCCGGGATTTTGCAGGCCGACGGCGTTGAGCATACCGGAGGGGGTTTCGGCGATGCGTGGGGTAGGATTGCCAAAACGGGCATCTTTGGTGGTACCTTTAAAGGAAAGGGAGCCAAGGCAGTTGATATCGTAAATATCGGCAAATTCATAGCCAAAGCCAAAGGTACCGCTGGCAGGAATGATAGGATTGTCGATTGTTGTACCTAAAAGGTCGATTTTGGTATCTACCATATGATTTCCTCCTTTACTAAGACAGGGCCGTCTTTGCAGATGCGTTTGTTGCCGTATTTGGTCTGACAGCTACAGCCCATGCAGGCACCAAAGCCACAGCCCATACGCTCTTCAAAGCTGTACTGACCACCGGTAGTGGTTTGGTTGTAGACAGCCTTGAGCATGGGCTCTGGTCCGCAGGTGTAGACATGGGTATAGGGGCTGATTTGGTTTAAGACATCGGTCACAAAGCCTTTAGTTCCAATAGAGCCATCAGCAGTGGCGATATATACTTGAGCGCCTAAAGCGGTAAATTCGTCAGCATAAAAGATTTCTGCGGCGGTATTAAAGCCCAGGATTACTTGGACATTTTTATTTTGGCTGATTAGTTCTTTTGCTAAGTGGTACAATGGTGGTACACCGACGCCACCACCGATTAAAAGCGGAGAATCACCGCTTAAAGAGGTATCGTAGCCATTGCCCAAGCCTACGAGGATATCCAGTTTGTCACCTGCTTGATAGTGGCTCAGGGCGGTAGTGCCCTCGCCGACTACTTTGTAGATGATAGTAATGGTGTTATCATCGTAGTCACAAATCGAGATAGGGCGACGCAGGAAAAAGCCGTCTAGTTTGATATTGATAAATTGTCCGCTTTTAGTAATTGCTTTGGTGTCGCCTGCTAATACCATACGGTAAATCAGGGAGTTTAAAGCAGTGTTTTCTTGGATTGTGTAGATAGACTGCTGCATATTAATCCTCCTTTGGCAGTTTGAAATCATCGTCTTGGTAAGCTATATGACCGCTTGCATAGGTTAAAAGGCATTCGCCGGTGACAGTCCAGCCACTAAAGGGGGTGGAGCGTCCCATAGAGAGAAAACTATCCGGCTCAACGGTGTAGGATTGGTTTAAATCAAATAAGCAGAAATCTGCTTTAGCTCCGACGGCTAGCTCTTTGTGAAAGAAAGGCTCATAAAAGCGTTTTTGCGGATTGATAGTCATAAGCTCAATGAGTTTTTCCAGCGTGATGATGCCTTTTTGGACTAAATAGGTGTATAATATCGGAAAGGCTGTCTCTAAGCCGACGATACCCATGGCACTTTTGGCTAGACCCAGACTTTTTTCGGCTAGGGTATGGGGGGCGTGGTCGGTCGCAATCATATCAATCGTACCGTCTATAAGCCCATCTATGAGAGCTTGGCGGTCAGATTGTGCGCGCAATGGTGGATTCATTTTAAAGCATCCGTCCTCTTGGAGGTCGTCATCGGTCATGACGAGGTAGTGGGGCGCCGTCTCACAGGTGACATCGACCCCATGGGCTTTGGCTTGGCGAATCAGCTCAACGCTTTCTTTGGTAGAGATGTGGCAGATGTGATAGGCACAGCCGCTTTGCTCGGCTAATTGGAGGTCGCGCTCAATTTGCCGCCATTCACTTTCGGAGGAAATACCGCGGTGCTGATGAGTTTTCGCATAGTTGCCGTCGTGGATATATCCTGCGTGCAATAGTGAATTATCCTCACAATGAGCGGCGATAATTTTGTGCAAATTTTGAGCGGTAGTCATCGCTTGGAGCATCATATTGGCGTCTTGGATACCTTTGCCATCATCCGAAAAAGCGACGACATAGGGCGCAAGCGAGGGCATATCGGCTAATTTTTCGCCTAATTCGCCTACAGTGATGGCACCATAGGGGACGATATCGATACAGCTATCGCGGTTAATGATGTCCAGCTGTTTTTGCAAATGGGCTAAATCGTCAGGGACGGGGTTTAAATTAGGCATGGTGGAGACAGTGGTGTAGCCACCTTTGGCTGCACAATGAGAGCCGGTTTTGATAGTTTCTTTATAAGAAAACCCCGGCTCGCGAAAATGTACATGGACATCAGCAAAACCGGGGAATAGATGATACATAGAACAATCAATAATATTAGCATGAGTAACATTCAAAAAATTGGAAATACTGCTATCGTTATTAGCGATAGCTCGAATAATGCCGTTTTCAACGACAACAGTAGCTCGAGAAAAATGATTTTTCAGAAATACTTGCGCATTTTTAAAAATGTAGAGCATTAAAACAAACCGTCCTTTCCGAAAAAATCTACAAGTGCTTAAACTTTTAAGATTATAGCATGTTTATAATCGTCTGTCAAGGGAGAATTGGGAGAAAAGCTGAGGTATTTTCTGGATAGAGTAAAATTAAAAACACTCGCTTCATAAAGCGATTGTTTTTAAAAGTGTTAAATGATATAGGTACCATTTTCTAATATTTGATAAACTGGTGCGCCTTCGCATTGTGCAGGTATACGCACGCCGCCTAATACAGCAATGGTGGGAGCAAAATCTACCTGGCGAATTACGCGCTTGGTATAGCCGGGTTTAACCCCTGGGCCGGCAATAATAAAGATAGGAGATACAGAAGTGCCATCTTCGCCATATGTTGTAGATAGAGAATCTGAATGGTCATAGTTATATCCTTCTGCTATCCAGTAAATGATATCGCCACATTCAGGACCTCCATAGCCTAAAAGTACAGCATCTTTATTGCGTAAAGCTAAAGCTACTACGCGTTTACCGCTTTTTGGATGTTTATAGCTATATAAATCTGTAATAATTTGTTCTTCTAATTCATATTTGTCGGCTGGATCAACTATACCGGTGCGGTTGCGACCTTTTAAATTAATCCAAATATTTAATTCTCGGTTGGCAACGGCTCTGGTCTTACTCCAATCTACTTCAGCGATACGGTTGCCATTTTCATCATGTTTTAAAACAGTATAGCCCAATTCTTCCATTAAAAGAGCATCGAAACCGCCTGCTCCGAGAAATGGAGGTACATAGCTAGGGCAAACTTGACCGTGGTCTGAAAATAAGGCAATTACCCAACCTTTATCCAATAAATGCAAGAATTTACCGATGTAGCGGTCTGTTTGCAAATAAATATCTTCTAAGAACTTATGATATTGTTCTTCCGGCAGGAGATTAGTAAAGTTTAATTCTTTTTTGTCTTTGAGATAACGCATAAAAGTATGTGCTTCCAAATCTACA
>CAYTOM010000027.1:0-8545 GCA_964439335.1 uncultured Peptococcaceae bacterium
TAGCCGCTACCAAAGAGTATTTTGCTAAGCAACATAAATAATATAGCCTGACATTTACACTGCACTTTTGGGTATTTGCCTAAAGGTGCAGTTTTTTTATAATTAAAGGCAAACTTTGCAGAAATATTTCTTGACTTTAATACATTAAAGTGCTATCATAATAAAAAAGAAAGAGGGCGAGAAGATGAATGAAATTATAGATGTCTTGAGCACAGAGGAAAAGCTGAGCTTTGAGTTACGCGCATTATATAACCAATACGGCTACCGGCTTTTAAAAATGAGCAAATTTGAGGCGTATGATTTGTACGCACGCAATAAAGAATTTTTGTCCGGAGAAAATATGATTACTTTTACAGATAATAAGGGTACCTTGATGGCACTAAAGCCGGATGTGACCTTATCTATACTCAAAAGTATGCCGGAAAAAATCACCGGAGTGCAAAAAATCTGCTATAACGAAAATGTATATCGGCAGAGTAGAGGCGAGAGCTTTAAGGAAATTTTGCAGGTCGGATTGGAATGTGTGGGCGAGATAGATTTGTATCAGACCTGCGAGGTACTGATTTTGGCAGAAAAAAGCCTGAGTCTGATTGAGGAGGCTTTTGTGCTGGAATTGTCCCATATGGGATTAATCGTAGCTACCTTTGAGGCGTGCGGAGTGGATTTAGATGATTATGCGCAAGTTTTAGAGATTATCAAAATGAAAAACAAAGCGGCGATGGAGCAGTTTTGTGCGGCAAAGCGGATTTTCAGCCAAGGTGCTAAAACTTTGGAATTATTTATCACAGCCTTTGGTGAGCCTAAAAAGGTCTTGGCGCAATTTGTCCCGTTAAATGCCAAAATGGCAGAATCATTGCGCGAATTAGATGATATTTGCGGGATTATGCAGGGATTGATGAAAGAGGGACAAATCAGGATAGATTTTTCCTGCTTAAATGATTTGGGGTATTATAACGGCATCGTCTTTCAGGGGTTTGTCGCCGGAGTGCCACATTATATTTTATCCGGTGGCAGATATGATAAATTAGCGGCTAAAATGGGCAAAGATGCCGGCGCTATCGGGTTCGCTTTGAGTTTAAACGATTTAGCATATTTATCGTTTACGGAAAAATTGAGCGATGAGGCAGTATTGATTTATGACGAGGAAAATGTGAGCGAAATTTTAGCCGAGGCACAAAGATTGATTGCGCTAGGCAAAAAAGTGAGTGTGCAGAAAAATACGCCGCTAAAAAGCAAAGCGGAGACGGTTTATCGGA
Source organism: uncultured Peptococcaceae bacterium (assembly GCA_964439335.1). Lineage (GTDB taxonomy): Bacteria > Bacillota > Peptococcia > Peptococcales > Peptococcaceae > QAKL01. The sequence continues at coordinate 1,257 of CAYTOM010000027.1, forward strand.
TGAGCGAGAGGGGGTAAAAAAATGAGTGAGTATCTAAATATCGCTTTACCTAAAGGCAGACTGGGCGAAAAGGTCTATGAGATGTTTGCCCAGGCAGGATTGGAATGTGCCGAGGTTTTAAAGTCCGGTCGCAAGCTCATCTTTGAAAATGAGGAAAACAAGGTGCGTTATTTTTGGGCAAAGCCTTCCGATGTGCCGATTTATGTGGAGCGTGGGGCAGCAGATATCGGAGTCGCCGGCAAGGATATCTTGTTAGAGTACGAGCCTGATGTATATGAACTTTTGGATTTAAAATGCGGTAATTGTCGAATGGCGGTCGCCGCCCCCAAGGGTTACCGCGAGGATACGGGGCGGACATTGCGAGTAGCGACTAAATTTCCGCATATCGCGCAGGATTATTACACCGCGCAAAGCAGGGATATCGATATTATCAAGCTCAATGGTTCTATCGAGATAGCACCGATTTTGTATTTGTCTGATGTCATTGTCGATATTGTCGAGACAGGTAATACTTTGCGTGAGAATAATTTAGAGGTCATCGAGGAGATAATTCCATTGTCCGCCAGATTGATTGCCAATAAATCCGGCTTTAAGTTTAAGGATAAAGAAATTATGGCGTTATTAGACAGATTGAACGGGATTTTAGAGTAGGGAAAAGAGGAACAGAAATGATTAAAATTTTAGATATGGCTAAAATTAAGCAAGAGGAAGTTTTAGCACGAACTATACCGATGAGTACGGTAGAAGCACAGGTGGCGGAAATTATCCAAAATGTGCGTGTAAATGGTGATACGGCATTATACGAGTATAGTGAAAGATTTGACCGAGCGAAATTATCTGCTTTAGAGGTGAGCCGAGAGGAGATAGAGCAGGCATATGATGCTGCCGAGCCGGAGTTCAAGGCTATTTTGGAAGAAGCAGCAGCTAATATCCGCGCTTTTCATCAAAATCAAGTCAAAAGCGGTTTTATTTATAATGAAAGACGAGGCGTTGTCACCGGGCAAAAGGTGCAGGCTTTGCGCCGCGTAGGTGTCTATGTGCCGGGTGGCACAGCAGCGTATCCCTCGACAGTGCTAATGAATGTCATTCCGGCAAAAATCGCCGGAGTAAAGGAAATAATTATGGTGACGCCGCCCAGTGGCGGAGCGGTTAATCCGGTTATTCTCACCGCAGCGAAAATTGCCGGAGTGGATAGAGTGTTTCAAATCGGGGGCGCGCAGGCGGTAGCGGCTTTAGCCTATGGGACCCAAAGCGTGCCCCAGGTAGACAAAATAGTGGGTCCGGGTAATGCCTATGTCGCCGAAGCTAAAAAGCAGCTTTATGGGCAGGTGGCGATTGATATGATTGCCGGTCCCAGCGAGATTTTGATTGTGGCTGATGATTCGGCTGATCCGCGCTTTTTAGCGGCTGATATGCTATCGCAGGCGGAGCATGACCGCTATGCGCAAAGTGTATTGATTTGCACTGGTGAAAAAACAGCCCAAGCGGTGCAGGCGGAATTAGAGCGGCAGATACCGCTTTTGTCTCGAAATGAAATTGCTCGCTTTGCAATTGATAATAGTGGCAAAATCATCATCGCCCAATCAATCGAGCAAGCATTGACGGTGTCAAATATGCTGGCTCCGGAGCATTTGGAAATTTGCGTGGATAATCCGTTTGATTATTTGGATTTAGTCGAAAATGCCGGGTCGGTATTTTTAGGGCATTTTTGCCCGGAGCCGGTCGGAGATTATTTTGCCGGGGCTAATCATACCCTGCCCACAGGCGGTACAGCACGCTTTGCCAGCCCATTATCGGTAGATGATTTTACCAAAAAGACGCAATACACCTATTACACCAAAGAGGCTTTGGCTCATGATGGGGCAAAGATTATGTATTTTGCCGAAAAAGAGGGCTTGACTGCTCATGCCAAAAGCGTGGGCGTGAGACTGGAGGAGGAAAAATGAGTAGATTTTTAGACGAAAAATATCGCTCTTTAGAGGCATATGTCCCCGGTGAGCAGCCACAGGATCAAAAATATATCAAACTAAATACAAATGAATCGCCCTATCCACCGGGTGAAAAGGTCATTCAGGCGGTAAATAGGGCAGAAATTGAGCGTTTGCGGCTGTATGGCGATCCGGAGGCTAAAATTTTACGCCAAAAATTAGCTGCACGCTATGAGGTGAGTGAGGAAAATATTTACCTGGCAAATGGCTCTGATGATATTTTAAATTTTGCCTTTATGTGCTTTGGCGCAAATGGCGTGGCATTTGCCGATATTACCTATGGCTTTTACAAGGTGTTTAGCGATTTGTACGGGATAAAGGCGCAGATAATTCCGTTAAAAGAGGATTTTTCGCTGGATTATCGGGATTATTTGGGCTTAAACAAGCTCATCGTAATTGCCAATCCCAATGCGCCGACCGGGCTAGCCATTTCGCAGGAGGAAATAGAGCAAATTTTAATCGCCAATTCTAATAGTGTGGTAGTGATAGACGAAGCCTATGTCGATTTCGGTGAGCAAAGCGCGGTAGGATTAATCGCAAAATATCCTAATTTGCTGGTCGTGCGGACTTATTCTAAATCTCGCTCGATGGCAGGAGCCAGATTAGGCTTTTGCTTTGGTGACAAGGAATTGATCGGTGATTTGATGCGGATCAAATACTCGACCAATCCGTATAATGTTAATCATTTGACTCAAATTTCCGGGGCGGCGGCTTTGGACGAGGACGAATATTATATGGCTAATTGCCGTAAAATTGCGCAAACCAGAGAAAAGACCGCCCAAGCTCTAAAAGAGCTGGGATTTGTGATGACTGACTCCAAAGCCAATTTCCTTTTTATCAAAAAAGAGGGCTTAGACGGAGCATATTTATACCAAGAATTGAAAAAACGCGGTGTTTTGGTACGGCATTTAAGCGGTGAGCGCATCTGTGATTACAATCGAGTGACGATTGGGACAGAGGCAGAAATGGCGATATTTTTGGACAAAGTACGAGAGATAATCGAGGTGGTAGCTAATGCGTGAAGCAAAAATTGAGCGCGTAACCAAAGAAACACAAATAAGATTAACTTTAAATTTAGATGAAAAAATAAATGGTGAAATCAAAACCGGAGTTGGTTTTTTAGATCATATGCTGGAATTATGGCGCGCACACAGCGGATTTGGTTTGATTGTAAAGTGCGAGGGCGATATTTGGGTAGATGCGCATCATACAGTAGAGGATATCGGTATTGCTTTGGGGCAGGCGATGAAGCAGGCATTAGGCGATAAATCCGGCATCAATCGCTATGGGCAGATGCTTTTGCCGATGGACGAGAGCTTGGTTTTGGCGGCGGTCGATATTTCAGGGCGTGGGTATTTGGGATTTGCCGTAGAATTGCCTGCACAAAAGGTGGGCGATTTCGATACTGAGCTAGTCGAGGAATTTTGGCAGGCGTTTGTGCGGGAAAGCGGGATTACCCTGCATTTGCAGGGCTTAGCCGGGAAAAATACCCATCATTTGATTGAGGCGGTGTTTAAAGGAACAGCTCGAGCTTTAAAAACGGCGTGTGCTATTGATGAGCAAAGCAAAGGGCAAATTCCCTCGACCAAGGGGGTTTTGTAATGATTGCGATTGTGGATTATGGGGTAGGAAATTTGTTTTCGCTGGCTAGTTCCTTTCGGGCGATTGGGGCGGAAATAGTTATCAGCGGTGATAAGCAACTGCTCAAGCAAGCGGACAAAATTGTGCTGCCGGGCGTGGGGGCATTTCGTGATGCTCGCGAAAAATTGCGCAAAAATGATTTGGACAAATTTTTAATCGAAGAGGCTCAAGCCGGCAAGCCTTTTTTGGGCATCTGCTTAGGAATGCAGCTTTTGTTTGAAAAAAGTTATGAATATGGCGAATATGAGGGCTTAGGGCTTTTACGGGGCAAAGTAAAGCCGATTAAAGACTGCCTAGCTGATAAATCATTAAAGGTACCGCATATCGGCTGGAATGAATTAGAGATACTGCGAGATAATGCGCTTTTTAAGTATATTAAAACCGGCGATTTTGTATATTTTGTCCATTCGTATTATGTCAGTGAATGTGAGGATTCGCTGTTGGCGGTGACGGATTATAGCTGCCCATTGACTGCGGCGGTAGCTAAGGATAATATTTACGCTTGCCAATTTCACCCGGAAAAAAGCGGTGAGGTGGGGTTAAATATCCTGCGAGCATTTATGGAGATAGGAGAATAACGATGAAAATATTTCCGGCGATTGATTTATATCAGGGGCAAGCGGTCAGACTGTACAAGGGCGACTATGCTCAAATGACGATTTATGAAAAAAATCCGCTGAATTTAAGCCAAAAATTTGCCCAAGCAGGCTGCAAATATTTGCATATGGTGGATTTAGAGGGGGCTAAAGACGCCAGCACCGCAAATGCGGAGATGATTGCGCAAATAGCGCAAAAAAGCGGCTTGTTTTGCCAAGCAGGCGGCGGTATTCGCAGCTTTGAGGTGATGGAGTATTATTATAATTTAGGCGTAGATCGCCTGATTATCGGGACCAAGGCGGTAGAGGATCCTGCATTTGCCAAGGAGGCTGTGGCGTGCTTTGGGGACAAGGTAGCGGTAGGAATTGATTTAAAAGACTCTCTGGTGGCAATCAAAGGCTGGCGTGAGACAGCTGCCTTTACTGCTGATGAATTTTTTGGCTTGATGAGCGATTATGGGGTCAAATATATCATTTGTACCGATATTTCCAAGGACGGGACCTTGTCCGGACCTAATTTGGATTTATATAAGCATTTGCAAAATGAGTATCAGGTAGGCTTGATTGCCAGCGGTGGCGTGGCGAATTTGGGCGATATTCAGGCGTTGGCGCAAATGGGGCTTTACGGCGCGATTATCGGCAAAGCCTACTACGAGGGCAGGATAGATTTAGCCCAAGCGATAAAGCTCGGAGGTGAGATGTAATGCTGGGCAAACGAATTATTCCCTGCTTAGATGTAAAGGACGGGCGTGTGGTCAAAGGTGTAAATTTTGCTAATTTAGCCGATGTATCCTCGCCGGTAGAATTGGCAAAATATTATTCGGCAAATGGTGCCGATGAGTTAGTGTTTTATGATATTACTGCTTCCAGCGAGGACAGAGGGATATTTACCGATATTTTGCGCCAAACAGCGGCAAATGTCTTTATTCCGTTAACGGTAGGCGGTGGGATACGGAGCTTAGATGATTTTGAGCGCGTGCTGGATAGCGGTGCGGATAAAGTCAGTGTTAATTCCGGCGCAATCGCCAATCCACGCTTGATAGGCGAGGCGGCAAAACGCTATGGCGATCAGTGCGTAGTGATTTCCTGCGATGCCAAAAGAGTAGGCAATGCTTTTCATGTTTTTAGCAAAGGCGGTCGTGAGGATACGGGGATGGATATGCTGGAATGGCTCAAAAAATGTGTCGCTGACGGTGCCGGTGAGGTCGTGCTTAATTCGATTGATACCGATGGGGTAAAGCAGGGCTTTGATTTGGAAATGCTTGATTTAGTGGCAAAAAATATCAATGTGCCGATTATTGCTTCCGGTGGGGCTGGTAAAACAGCGGATTTTATAGAATTATTTCACCAAATTCCTTTGGTAGATGCAGGGCTGGCAGCGTCGATATTTCATTTTGGCGAGGTCAAAATCAGCGATTTGAAAGCAGAATTAGCGCAGGCAGGAATTAATGTGAGGAGGTAGGGTATGAAAAATATCGAAACAGATGAGTTTATCCAAAGTTTGAAATTTGATGACAAAGGCTTGATTCCGGCGATTATCGTCGATCATGAAAATAAAAAGGTGCTGACCTTGGCATATATGAATGAGGAGAGCTTGCGCATTTCCCTGGAAAAAGAGCTGACTTGCTTTTGGAGTCGTTCGAGGGAGGAATTATGGCTCAAGGGCGAAACCAGCGGTAATTATCAGCATATTATCGACATTCGTCCGGATTGCGACCGCGATGCACTTTTAATCGAGGTTAAAAAAGACGGTCCGGCGTGCCATTTGGGGCAGGAGTCTTGCTTTGGCGAGGGCGAGGAGAGCTTTAGCCTGGAGGCTTTAGCCGAATTGATCCAGGGACGGAAAAATGAGCCGAAAGAGGGCTCGTACACGAGCTATTTATTTGACAAAGGTATCGATAAAATTTTAAAAAAGGTAGGCGAGGAGTCGACCGAGGTCATTATTGCGGCTAAAGCTGAGGATAGGAAAGAAACTATTTATGAAATAGCGGATTTGGCGTATCATGTCTTGGTTTTGATGTGCCAGATGGGGATAGGCTTGGATGAAGTCAAAAGCGAATTAGCTACGCGTCATGTGATTGATAAAAAGGTCAAGCAGGAGAAAATGACCTGATGGGCGGCTATAATTTTCATACGCACAGTGTGTATTCCGATGGGGCGAATACTTTAGAGGAATTGGTGTGCCAAGCGATAGCATTGGGATTTGATAGGTTAGGCTTTAGCGAGCATAGTTATACTTATTTTGACGAAAGCTACTGCCTGAGTAAAGAAAAGACAGCGCAATACAAGCACGAGGTACGAGATTTGCGCGAGAAATATCGTGACAAAATTGCGATTTATTTGGGTATAGAGCAGGATTTGTACAGCGCGGAAAGCACAAATGAGTATGATTATGTAATCGGCTCTGTCCACTATATCAACAAAGACGGTGTTTTTTTGGCGATTGACGAAAGCGTGGAGGATTTGAAGCGTTATAGCGAAAAATACTATAATGGAGATATTTATGCTTTGGTAGAGGATTATTTTGCTGCTGTAGGGTCATGGGCGGATAAAAAATGCGATATTATCGGTCATTTTGATTTAATTACGAAATTTAACGAAAAATATCCGCTTTTTAGCACAGCTCACCCGCGCTATCAAAAAGCTGCGCAGACTGCTTTGGATAAAATTTTGCAAGCAGGAAAAATTATCGAGCTTAATACCGGTGCGATGGCGCGAGGGTGGCGGACGAGCCCGTACCCTGCGGATAATTGGTTAGAGTATATTTTGGCAAATGGCGGACAAATCATGTTGGCTAGTGATTGTCATGACCGCGCATATTTGGCGTATGAATTTGCTGAGGAAAAAATCAAACGCTATGAAAATTATCCTGATTTTAAAGTAAAAAAGTAAAGCAAAAAGTAAAATAAAAAGTAAAATAAAAAGCGTTAGATATTTTATCTAACGCTTTTTGTAGTGAGCAAGAATTATTTTTCGCTATGAGTAGGTGTGATGCGGGTAAACATATTGGTAATCTCGGCAGTCAGCCCGGAAATAGGCTTGCCGTTGGTTAAATCCTTAAAGG
>CAYTOM010000027.1:8555-9327 GCA_964439335.1 uncultured Peptococcaceae bacterium
GTCTCTTTGACCCGACTCAAAGTATCGGCATCAGCAGAGATGTAGACATCGGTGATGTCACTATCGGTATTAAAAACTATTTGGGCGACTTCGTCTTTGATATCTTTTGTTTCAACGGTAGTGTCTGTAGATTTGATATCTAAAGCGATGTATGCCATGTCACCGCTTACCATGACCCAGGTTTCATTAGCTTGCGATACTTCGGTATCGATGGCATCTTTAATGGCTTGGGTACGGCTTTCGCTGTAGATGCCCTGGGTAGAGGTATCATCAGAAGAGGTATCGGGGGTAGTGGTATTATTGGTAGAATCGGTAACATTTTGATTAGGCGTGGTGGGGGTAGAGGGAGTAGTATTTTTGTCATTACCGCAGGCGCTTAAAGAAAATAGCGTAAGCAAAATTATAGCTACAGGTACGATGCGTTTTTTCATTGTTTCTCCTCCTTTCTGAGAAAATATGAGGCTTTGTACTCAAAAGTAGTATTTGAAATAATTTAAAGAGTATGCTAGAGAAATATTAGTAAATGTTGGGAACGGGCAAAAATGTGTAAAAGCAGTTTTTTTTATATAAAACGCGAGAATAATATGCTATAATTAAATGTGAAAAAATACCTTGAGGGAGTTGGCAAATATGGAGCGGCAAACATATGTAAATACTGTCGAAAATCTGCGTAAACGAGGCTTTGATGCACGATTGGTGCGTAATAAAGAGGAGGCTAGGACCTTAATTGCAGAGTATATCATACCATATGGCACGGTAGGATTTGGCGGCT
>CAYTOM010000028.1:0-8785 GCA_964439335.1 uncultured Peptococcaceae bacterium
ATCTCCATTTTAGGTATGGACGAGTTAAGCGACGAGGAGAAAATCACCGTTGCTCGTGCCAGAAAATTGGAGCGTTTCTTGGGTCAGTGCTTCTTCGTTGCTGAGCAGTTTACCGGTAACCCCGGTCAGTATATTCCGTTAAAAGAAACCATTCGTGGATTTAAAGAAATCCTCGAAGGCAAGCATGATGATTTGCCGGAAGGCGCATTCAACATGGTTGGTACCATTGATGATGCTGTAGAAAAAGCTAAGAAAATGATGGCGTAAGGGGGATTAGCAAATGGCTGGTAATACCCTTAAATTAGAAATCATCACTCCGGAGTGTGTCACTGTAAGTGATGAGAGTACATCTATAGTTCTGAATGCAATTGATGGTTATTTGGGCATCTGGCCTAATCATGCGCCGTTGATTGCAGGCTTGCGCCCCGGTGCATTGCATTATGAGACTTCCGCAGGGGAGAAATATGTATTTGTATCCGGTGGTTTTGTCGAGGTTTCGGACAATATCGTGAGCATCATTGCTCCGGCTGCTGAATTGGCAAGCGATATTGATGTCGCTCGTGCTGAGGCTGCTAAGAAAAGAGCCGAGGAAAGACTGCAAAACAAAACTGACGATCTTGATGTAGCTCGCGCACAGGCTGCTTTGGCTCGTGCTTTGGGCCGTATCAATACTGTCAAAGAAAGCAAATAATTTAACAATTTCAAGCGGTATCCGTAAGGATACCGCTTTTTTGTGTGCAAAAAAGCAATATTGTAGTAGAATATAAGCGTGGGTGATAGATGTTTTTAGATATAACTACAGATTATATTATGTGCCATAATTTAAATATAAAGTATTTCACAAAACAATAATCGTATTATATAATAAATTTGTAGAAAATGATAATATTATTGGCCGATAATATGCAATTTTAAAATTTGTTTTAGTTTGGAGGAAAGTACTTATGACAATGAGAAAAGGGGCATACACCGAAAAGGTTTTCGTTTTAGGTGTCGATGGCTTAGACCCCAGATATAGTAAAAAACGCTTAAGAGAAGGCAAAATGCCGAATTTACAGAAATACATTGATGCCGGCTCCTGCCGTGAGGATTTGACCTTGTTAGGTGGTCATCCGACCGTTACTCCGCCGATGTGGACTACTTTGGCTTGTGGCTGTAACTCCAATGTCCATGGTATCACCGCTTTCAATCGTCAGGGCTCTGAATTAGACAGAACTTTACCGAATTTTGACTCTCGTGGTTGTGCTGCTGAACCGATGTGGAATGTCTTGGTTGAAAACGGCATTAAGACTTGCGTTTTCCATTGGCCCGGTAATGCTTGGCCACCAACCAGCGATAATGAAAATTTGTATGTCTGCGATGGCTCGACCCCCGGTGGATTGGGCATGGGTGCAGCTTCTATTTCCAGTGAATTTATGGCTGTAGCCGATGTCAAAATTGAGCAAGTCACCTTTGCTCCGTCGGCAACTGCTGATTTGGATAGAGCGTGTGTCGTTAAAGTAGACGAATCAAAAGAAAACACCAATTTAGCCGATGGTTTGCGTGCTACTCAAGAGAGAGAAAACTTGATCATGGGTTATCATGAGGGCATGGGTGCTGCCTGCATCAACGATGTCATGTCGATGGCACTTTCTCCGATTAAAGAGCCGAACAAATGGGAATACGAAATTCCTGCCGATGCGAAAGAGTTTACCTTGCTTTTGAGCGATGGTCGTGTCAGACGCCCGGCATTGATTTTGAAAAATGAGGACGGCATTTATGATAGAGTTGCCTTGTATAAATCGAAAAAAGAAGCTGAGCCGTTTGTAGTTTTAGAAAATGGCGTCATGAAAGGTCAAATTTATGACGAGGTCGTTCGCCCTGATGGCACTCACAAAGATGCTAACTTTGATATGAAAATTATCAGCATGAAAGACGACGGTAGTCATGTCGATATCTATGTATCCAACGGCGTAGATATGCACGCAGATTATATTTTTAAACCGGCTAATTTGTTCTATGAATTGGCTGAAAATGTCGGCTATGTACCGGCTAGTTCCGCTTTTGGTAATCATGACCCGCGTATCGTTACCGACTGTATGCTTGATGTCTGGAATGAGCAAATCGACTGGCAGGCAGATGCTATTCATTATATGATTGAAAAGAAAGGTGTCCAAGCTATTTTCTCTCATATGCACAATGTCGATATGCAGGAGCATCGTTTCATTCGCTTTATGAGCGAGGGTGACAAAGAGTACAAGGAAAGATACGGTGCAAAAGATGTCGAGATGTACCAGAAATTTATGAATGATGTTTACGACCAAACCGACCGCTATTTGGGCAAATTCTTGCACTTGTTAGACGAGGGCTGGACAATCATCATCACCTCCGACCATGCTCAGGTTTGCCCGGCTCATGTGCCTCCGCTGATTGGTGATATGGGTGTCAATGTCCGTGTAATGGAAGAATTGGGCTATACTTTCCTCCAGCATGATGAAAACGGCAATGAATTGCGCCATATCGACTGGACCAAAACTACCGCAGTCGCTGTGCGTGAGTGCAATATTTATCTGAATATTAAAGGCAGAAATAAGCATACTTTGCCTGACGGCACTGTGCTTGATGGTATTGTCGACCCGAAAGACCAGTATCAATTAGAAGAGCAAATCATGACTGATTTGTATGGCTACAAAGACAAGAAAACAGGGCATCGTGTTATTGCTTTGGCATTAAGAAATAAAGACGCTGTACATCTGGGCTATGGTGGTCCGGAATGCGGTGATATCTGCTACTGGTTGGCAGAGGGCTATAATGTAGACCATGCTGATGGTTTGTCTACTGCTTATGGTGATTGCGAGACCTCTTTGAGCCCGATTTTCGTGGCTGCCGGCCCCGGTATCAAAAAAGGCTACAAAACTAACCGTATCATCCGCCAGATCGATGTCACTCCGACAATTGCCGCTTTGATGAATGTCCGCTTCCCGGCTGATTGCGAGGGCGCACCGGTTTATCAGATCTTTGATCAAGAGTTCTAAAATAAGCTAAATAATAATTAAAACAAAAAATTTCATCATATTTTGGGGAGATTTTCTCCCCAAAATAGAATATTCTATTTTTTTAGATTTTTTAATTTAAAAAGGAGGATGCACTATATGTCATCTGCAACTGCAAAAAAATCAAAAAATTTAACTTACTGGATTAATTCCGCTATCGTTTTATTTTTTATGTTTGGTTTTGGTTTATTACCGTCTATTTTTGGTTTGAGCTACGCAGGTATGCGTGCTGTAGGTATTTTCTTGGGTTTATTATGGGGTTGGATTGCTGTTGACTTTGCGTGGGTATCTATCATCGGTATCGTAGCTATGGGTACTACCGGAGCAATGACTATTACCGAATCGTTTACTACTTCGTTTATGTCGGCGACATTCTTCCAAATGTTATTCCCGATGATTTTGATGGCATTTATGACTACCAGTGGTTTTGCTGAATGGTTGTCCTACAAAATGTTGACTGTCAAAGCATTGGTCGGTCACCCCTGGCGTATCGTTATTATGTTATTAGTAGTTACTTCGCTTTTACATTTCTTTATCCATACTTGGGCAACTATTTTCTTGATGTGGCCGTTATTTATCGGTATTGCTGAGGTTGCCGGCTATGAAAAGGGAGATAAATTTGTCGGTTTCATGATGTGCTCGATCGTTATGCAGCAGACTGTTATCGCTTCCTCGATGCCCTGGGGCTTTTATGCAGTTACCTTGCAGGCATTGATGGCTGATGCTTTAAATGGCTATGCACTGCCCTTTGTGCCGATTTTGGTTTTAGGTATCATTGGTCAGGTCGTTACAGTTATCGTTTCGTTGGTTATCGGTAAATTTATCTTGCGTGTCGATGTAAGCAAATTAGAAAAAATGCCTGATGATTTCTATGAAAAAGCAAAAAATGTCACTTTAACTTCGCAAGCAAAATATGGTATCGGCATCATCGCTGCTTTGGTTATCATGATGGGTATGCCGAGTTTCTTGCCGGGCACTGCTTTTGCTACTATTTGCAATGACTTGGGCTTGCAGGGTGTATCTGCATTGTTATTAGCTGCTATTTTGCTCATGCGTGATAAAGATGGCAAACCGTACGCAAAAACTGCTAAATTAGCAGATGTAGGCTTGTCTTGGGATATTTTGTTCTTAGTGGTATCGACCCTCTCCTTGGCAGCATTGATGAAATTGCCGGAGGTAGGTATCATGGCTAAAATCACCGGCTTCTTTATTCCGTTAGCTGCCGGCTTGCCACCGTCTGTATTTGTCGTCGGTACAATTATGATTTTCTGGTTAGTGACCCAGGTTACGCATAACTTCGTTATCGTTTTGACTTTGGTTGGTGCTTTTGCCGGTGTCTGCCCCTCTATCGGCATCAATCCGTGGTTGTTCGGCTGGTTGTTTATGTGCGGCATGAACTTTGCCTATGCTACTCCGGCAGCGTCCTCCCCGGGTGCTTTGATGTATGCTCATGAGTGGATTTCGAAAAAAGATGCCTATGTCAATGGTATTTTATTCTCCTTGATCGGTATCATCGTTTTCTTGATTATCATGATGCCGTTAGCTACTTGGATGTTTGGTTCTATCTAAGAGCCTGTTAATTTAATTTGAATGTGAGGATAAAGGGGACTGCTATAGTTCCCTTTATTTTAACATTTTAAGCGGACGAAAAAAGCCTGACCGCAAATGACGATCAGGCAGTTTTTGTAGAATACTTAGAGCAATTTTTGTTTCAGCACCTCGGTCAAATCAGCAAGCATATCCTTATCGGTATTTCGATGAGCAATCAAGGAGAGGTAAAATTTAGGAGCGTTTCTGATAGGCAGATAGCGCAAGCTCTTATTGATAGATTGGGTAAAGAGTTTATTGGAAAAGCCGGCAGCGATGCCATTAACCACAGCAGAGCTGACGGTATTGCTGTTCGAAGAGATGATTTTGATATTTGGACTACCGTATTTACGGACACCATCTAACAAGATGCGCTGAAAGTCAAAGGAATGATCTAAAATCGATAATGGTACATGCAGTAATTCCTTAAACGAGATAGTGGATTTCATCGCGTCGATGTAGGGAAAGGATTGCGAGCACATGACATAGGATTGCGAGGTCGCTAAATTAATAGAGATGATATCATCGGGAGTGCGGTGGGTATCGGCGACGATACCAAAGACGACATTGTTATGGTCATCACGCAACAATTGATTGATATCATTATCCGGGTCCAAATCATACAGCTGGATAGTGTCGTGCTCAGATGTATTGCTGGAGATTAGCGCGGACATCATGACCGGTGAATAAGCCGGATTGCAATAGATATGTAAATCCTTAAAGAGGTACTTTTCAGCATTGTTTTTCGGGATTTGGTAGGTGTTTTCAATTTGCTGAATGTAAGCAAAGGCTTTTTCGGCTAGCTCGACGACATTTTTGCCCTCATCAGTCAAGCTGACCCCCTTATAGGTACGGTTGAGGAGCTTGACGCCCAGTTGTTCCTCTAATTTTTTAATGCTGGCAGAGAGAGCAGGCTGGGAGATATGCAGTTTTTCCGCAGCAATGGATAAAGACTGGCAGTGTGAAATTTGAATCAGATAATACAAAAATGTAGTTTGCAGCATACATATCACCTTCATATTATGGAGAATATTATTACACTATAAAATATTATAGCATTATGTTAGCGATAATGCAAATAATTATTTATTTTGTTAGGGAGGAGTTTTTATGACAGTTTTAGTAGATGAGGAGAACCGCTTTAATGATGAATTACGGCTCGATGGTTTGAAATGGCGTGTAAAAAATTGCCGTTGCAAATATTGTGGGGCACCGCTACGGTTGCGGAGGATTTTGTACGGCAATAATCCCCAAGGTCGTGTAGAGATATTTTGTACCGAGTGCAATCGTATCGAGTATGGGGTAGAGCCGGAGATATATACGGTCGCAAAATATTTTGTGGAGGAGTTTGATTTTAATATTTTTCCGAATAACGACGATTCGGACAAGACTAAGCAGATGAATGTAGCCAAAGTCAGTGAAATTATTGCTTGGGCGTATAAAAATATGGGGCTTTTAAGCTCTCGTGGATTTACTATTCCGATAGATATCAGCAAAAGCATCCTCGGAGAAGATGTGATTTATCGCGATGATGATATTTCCGATGTGGAAATAGCCGTCATGGATACGGGGGCGAATGTATGCAGAAAGTAGCTGAGCAAAATGAGCCTATCAAGGAACGACCAACTGTAATCAAAGCAGAAAATCTGTGCTGTAAATCCGGCAATCGATATTTGATTCACAATATTAATTGGGAAGTCAAAAAGGGTGAGCATTGGATATTGTTTGGCTTAAATGGCTCCGGCAAGACGACATTATTATCGATTATTGCAGGTTTTCATGCTAAGACCGCCGGCAAAGTAGAGGTTTTCGGCGAAAACTATACTGATGATAACATTTTAGCGCATCGTAGCAAAATAGGCTGGGTGTCCTCGTCATTTTTTGATAAATATTTATCATGGGAATCAGCACTCAATATTGTTTTATCCGGCAAATTTGGCACATTGAGCGTAGATTTTGCCGTTACCGACGAAGATGTGGTCTTGGCAAAGAGGATTTTAACAGAATTGCGCTTGGGGGATAAAATCAACCAGCCGTTTTGCCTGATGAGCAAAGGCGAGCGCCAATGTGTGTTAATTGCCCGTGCTTTGCTGGCTAAGCCGGAAATTTTGATTTTAGATGAGCCGGGGACAGGCTTAGATGTTTTTGCCAGAGAGTATATAATGCAGACGATTGAGGATTTGGCGCGAAAGACTAATCTGACGATTATCTATGTCACGCATTATCCGGAGGAAATGCTACCATCGTTTGACCAAGCACTACTTTTGCGCCAAGGTAAAATTTTTGCCCAGGGCGAGACCGCTGAAGTATTCACGACCGAGATTATCAGCGATTTTATGCAGTATCCGATAGAGGTAATTCACCAAAATGATGAATATATGATGAATTTAGAGGTAGAATCCTATCTGGATAATTTGGTATTTCTGGGAGAGGAGGAGTACCCGATGCCTAAAGTAACGAGTCAAATCCAACAAAGAGACGATGCCTATGCAGAGTTTATGAAGGATTTTATCCAAGGATACTATGATACCAAAAGAGACGAGGACGGCATGGCTGATTTCGTCAAACTCTTAAATTTAGGTTGCTTTGGCAGAGAATTTTGCGTCTATGCTATCGGCTATGAGGATGAGCAGGGCATAGCCTATCGTGCCAGTGGTAAGGCGCTCAACCTCTTTGAATTTACGAGATATTGCGGTGTAAATAGCATTTATCCCACTCCCGTCTTTACTAATTTACAACGGCGCATTTCACCTGCGGGGACGGAGGATATGATCAAAAATTTGCTCAAAAAAGAAACTGCCATCGAGCTGAAAAAGCAGTATAATAAAGATTATTTTGCGGCGATGCACATTTTGGGCAAAATAAATGCTAATAATGCCGCCTATGATTTATTGAGCCGTATGCGAGATTATTTAGATGGTAGATATGTCGAAAGTGAGATTGATTTGTTTGAGGGCTTATTGCTGGAGGCGGTCAATGACAAACTTTTGACTGCGGGAGCCTATCTGGAATTTGCCGATTGGCTCAAAGATATGCGCAAGCAGTTGGAAAACGACATCAAATCCAAAGGACGCTATGAAAAGATAATGTCCGGCTTTTCGTATAAAGATAGAAATGGGCAGATCAAATATTTTACCGATGCTTTTTTGCAGACCGGCTACGAAACCCGAGAGGAATACGAGCTGAAAGGCTATCAGGTATCGCCGATATATACCAAGAAATATTGGTGCAGAGAAGCGAGCGAGTTTGTCAAAATTCGCAAAATGTTTGATGTGCATATGAAAGAGTGCTTTGATTTAAATTATTGGCAATTGCTTGAGAAAATTAAAGCTATGCCCGGTGCTATCCCCGGGGATATTTATGAGGAGCAAAAGAGAATTGTGCAGGAAAATTGCTCAGATCTGGGCTACCAAAATTTATTGCGCTATGGTAGACGCTGGAATATCGAAAAATAAAAATACCCACGGTAATCAAATGATTATCGTGGGTATTTTTGTGGCTTATTTGCGTATGATTTAGGTAGTAGGTATGGGAGAGGGCGAAAATTTATACATTTGGCGGATATCGTCCATTAAATTTTGTGCTCCGGAAAAATTATAGCCGGCATTAAGATAAAAGGTGAGCGTGATACCGTAGGTATTGATTAAAGGAATTGCCCGCAAATTGGGATAATGCTCTGTGATATAGCGCAAAGCAAAACCGTCTAAAAGCCCCAGTGCCAAATGGTTATTGATACATTCTAATTGCAATTCCAAACTGTCGGTTTCTAAAAATATATTGATGGGCTTAGTTAGATTGCTTTGCAAAAGACTGCTGTAGGTGCTGTCGGTAGTGCAAAAGGTCATCGGCAATCCGACGATTTCCGAGATATCGACCGCGGTTTTTTGGGCTAATTCGTCAGCCTGATGTACGATACAGTACATCTGCTCGGTAGCTAAAGGATAGCGCAAAATAGCCGGATTTTGCCCACATTTGGTATAAAAATAGTCCTGGGTCGTGTGCCCGGCGGAAATGCTCAGAGCTAAATGCACCTTTTGGGCGAGGAGAGCATCGATGATTTCATAGGCGGAATTGAACATTTCAAAAGAAAAGACGACTTCGGGATAAGATTTGAATATTTGCAGGAGCTTTTCTAAAAGTGGCTTATTCAAATGCTTATCGATACC
>CAYTOM010000029.1:0-8577 GCA_964439335.1 uncultured Peptococcaceae bacterium
TCAGGCTCAAGATTTGTTCGGCTGATTTTGATACAGCCCAGATGAACTGATTTTGGGCGGAATCGATAAAAATCAAGGTACGAGCGTGATTGCGCTCTAAGGTAAAATTGTGGTCGAAACCCGGTTTGAGTAAAAAAGAATCGGGGAATTGGGCAGTTAACCATTTGGTTAATTTATCGCTGTCAGTAGTTTGAATGGCGATATTTTCGCACCCTGCACTAACGAGATCTAACATAACAAATCACCTCACATCAAAAATCACATAGAAAAGTTTTTGTCACCGTAAAGTTTGAGAATCATATTTTTGCTATTGTCATCTAAGCCTTGGAAATGGACTTGGACACCAAGGTCGTTAAAACGAGCAATATCTTTTTTCAAGGCTGTCGCAGCGGATTCGTCCCAGACACGCGCACGAGAGAAATCCAAAACGATATTTTTGGCAGTGGTTTTGTAATCTAATTGGTTATTTAAAGCACCGATAGAGGCAAAGAATACTTCGCCGGTGATATGATAGGTCAAGGTATCATCATTTTGCTCGGTGGTGATATTGAGCTTAGCCATTTGAATAGCTGCGGTGATAGCGGTGATGATAAAGCCCAAGACGACACCGACAGCCAAGTTATTGGTATAAACTACGACCGCTACGACCAAGATGATAGTTAATGCGTCGGATTTGGGCATTTTGTTTAATCTGCGGAGCGAATCCCAGTCAAAGGTCGTCACACAGACGGAAAACATAACCGCAACTAAAGCAGCCAACGGTATCTGCTGCAATAAATCGTTTAATAAAAAGACTAATACCATGATGAATGTACCACCGACACAGGTAGATAGTCTGCCTCTACCACCGGCGCTGACATTGGCGATAGCCTGACCGATCATACCACAGCCGCAGGTGCCGCCGAAAAAGGCACTGACGATATTGGCAACGCCTAAAGCACTGCATTCGCGGTTTTTATTAGAGGTAGAATCAGTCATTTCATCTACGACCTGCGCGGTCAGCAGTGTTTCAACTAAGCCGACTAGGGCTAAAGAGATAGAGTAGGGCAGGATAATTTTCAGGGTTTCTAAATTAAGTGGGACATCGGGGATGGCAAATACCGGCAGGGTAGCCAATATTTCGCCCATGTCACCGATAGTACGCACCGGGTTGCCTAATGCCATGGAAATCGCCGTAACGACGATAACAGCGACTAAACCGGAGGGTAAAGCGGTGAAAAATTTCGGCAGGATATAAATTACCAATAAACCGATTAGGACCAATAAGTACATAATTGGACCTTCACCGACGAAATGCTCCAGCTGAGCGGAGAAAATCAAGATAGCCAAGGCATCAACGAAGCCGATATTGGCATTATTCGGCAAGTAGTTGATGAGCTTGCCTACTTTGAGTAAGCCCAAGATAATCATAAAGACACCGGCTAAAATAGCGGCTGCCATTAAATATTGGGTGCCGTAGTCACGCACTAAATTGACAATGACTAACGCCATAGAGCCGGCAGCAGCGGAAACCATAGCCGGGCGCCCGCCTAAAAAGGACAGGATGACCATTAGGAAAAAGGAGGCATAAAGACCCATCATCGGGCTGATACCGGCGACGATACAAAAGCCTATAACCTCGGGAATGACGGCAAATGCACTAAGCAAGCCGGCAAGAAAGTCGTTTTTTGCATTGAAAAACCATTCATGCAATTCTTTTTGTAAATTCACAAAACCCACCTCGATAGTAAAAATAATCATATTACTCTATGATATATTAATATGCGGTTTTTGTCAATATTTTTGCCGATAGAGAAAAAATTTTTTGTAAATAATGGTTAGTAAATAGTGTTAGTAAATAAGGATAATTTGAACGGTTTAAATATTCTCCGTTTTGGATATACTGCTAAATGAAGTTGGAGCAGATTAGCAAAATATGCGAAAATATTCTCCGGAGGAATGATGATGTTTATGATATTTGCGCAAGCGGTAGTGTCCTTTGTCATATTGCTGGTCTTGACACGCTTGATAGGCAAGCAGCAGGTATCACAGCTGACTTATTATGAGTATATTAATGGGATTACCTTTGGCTCGATTGCGGCAAATATGGCGACCGATAGTGTAGATAAATTTGCGGATCATTTAGTGGGGCTTTTGACATATGGGGTATTGACGATTTTAGCGGCATATGTGGCACTAAAAAGCCGAAAAATGCAAAAAATGATCAATGGTGAGCCGGTAGTCGTGATTCAAGACGGCAAAATTTTGGAAAATAATTTGCGTAAAATGAAGATGAATTTTGACGAATTTATGATGCTTTTGCGACTTAAAGATATTTTTGATTTTACCGAGGTCAAATTGGCAATTATTGAGCCCTCGGGGGGCTTGAGTGTCATCAAAAAAGCGGAGTATGAAAATATAGAACGCAAGGATTTAAAAATCACTGCTACAGGTACGAGCTTGGCAGTGGAGGTAATTCAAGAGGGCAAAATCAGCGAAAACAATTTGCAGCGTCTGGGATTGGACAAGCAGTGGTTGACTGATAGATTAAATGAGAAAAATGTGCGTGATTTGCAAGAGGTAGAGTATGCGGCGATAGTGGGCAATAAACGACTGCTGCTTGATTTAAAGCATGATGAAATTACTGATACGGTGACTTTGATCGATAAGCTAACACCGAAAAGCCCACAATAAAGGTATATTTGCTTAGGGAAAGCATATATTGACACCAAAGGGGTGAATATAATGCCGCAAATAGGTTTTAATGAATTGCTTGGGGCTGATAAGCAAAAAAGCAAGGTGATTTTTGATACTTCCGGTAGTATTTATATCGAAAACTATGGCGGTATCAGTAGCTACACGCCGGAAAAAATAGTATTTCAAAATCAAGCACAGCTGGTAGATATTGAGGGGCTGGATTTATATTTAGAGGGGATTGAGCAGGATTGTGTCTATATCAAGGGCAAAATCAAGCAGATTACCCTACTGGAGCAGGGCTTATGAAAAAGATTAAGAGCTTGGTCAGAGTTAAAGTCAGTGGGATAGATGCGGCGGAATTTATCGATTTGTGTACGAAAAGGGGCATAGCTTTAGCTGAGGTAAAAATAGAGGCAGAGGCAGTATTAGCCACAGTAGGCTCACATGAGGCGAAAGCGCTTTTATATATAGTGCGTCAAAAGCATGGCAGAGCCAAAATTTTGGCTAAAACAGGTTGTTTTTTTACGGTGCGTAAAAATAAGCATCATAAAGGCATCTGTTGGGGTTTGGTGGTGGTACTGGCGATAGCTTATTTGGTATCGGGGTATATTTGGAACTATGATATCTCGGGCAATGAGCAATATAGCGAGGCGGAAATTATCGCAATATTAGAGCAATATGGCGTGAGCAGAGGGCGAAATTGGGCAGATTTGGAATTGGAGAAAATAGCACAGGATATATTAGAGGACTATACCCAAGATATAGCTTGGATTTGGTTAGGGGCTAAGGGTACTGTTTTGGAGGTAAAGCTCAAGGAATTAGAGCGCATACCATCGGAGTATGATGTCTATACAGATATCATCGCAGCTAAGGACGCCGTAGTGACAGAGGTGCTGGTCTTGGAGGGCACAGCGGCTATCAAAGCAGGAGATAGTGTCAAGAAAGGCGAAATTTTAATTAAAGGAGTAGAGTACGAAAATTGGACAAAAAATGACGAGGGGATATATGTGCCGGCAGATAGTGGGCGATTGGCACACGCTAAAGGCACAGTGAAAGGATTAGCTCGCTATGAGATATCCGAGGCAGTGAGTTTAAAGGAGTATGGATTGAAAAATCTGGGAAAAACACAAAAACGCTATTACTTATATAAAAATGACCGCGAAGTATGGCATAGCACTACGGCAGAAATAGCTCTGGAAAAAGTAGTCAAGCAGAAAAGTCGGCGCTTGGCGCAGGATAAATGGTGCTTGGTAGTGTGCGAAAGCACCGAGCAGGAATTGGTGAGGCGGACATATGATTTAAACCAAGCGTACAATGTGAGTGCAGAGCGATTGCAAAAAGCTCTGGCAGATTTTGAGAAAGCGGATATTTATGATTTCAAGCAGAGCTTGGTAGATAGCGAGCATACCGACATAGTGAAAATAAAGGCGGAGATTATTTATCAAGAGGATTTAGCCGATGTGGCTTATTAAAGCCTGGGAAAAGTATTTCTGCTATTTTACAAGATAATCATAAAAAACAGTAGTTTTTTTGTAAAATATAGTGTATAATATATGCTGAGTAAGTATAAAAGGGAGGCACCTCTTTGGCTAAACAGGAAAAAATTGATTTTATAGATATAGCTCAAGCCGGCAAAGTAGCCGGAGCATTGGAGGAAAATTTTAAATATCTGGAAAGAGAGTTGGGTGTAATTATTACCGCCAGAGGTCAGGAATTGATGATTAGCGGAGATGATGAGGCAGTAGAGAAAGCTAAGCAAACCCTGGATTATTTGCTGATACTGGCTTTAAAGCAGGATGTGACACTTTCCGATGTCTGCTGTGCTTTAAATCGTGCTCCCGAGCTGGATAATAAAAAATTGTCGGAGTGCTTGAGCGAAGTATTTTTTTCGACTTCGCGTGGCAAGCAAATCAAGGCTAAAACTATCGGGCAGTATCAATATTTAAAAATGATTGAGAAAAAGGATATTACCTTTGGCATAGGACCTGCCGGCACCGGCAAGACCTATCTGGCAGTGGTGATGGCGGTAAAAATGCTGAAAAATCGCAAGGTTGAGCGCATTATTTTAACTCGTCCGGCAGTCGAGGCAGGAGAAAAGCTGGGATTTTTGCCGGGAGATTTGCAGGACAAGGTCGACCCGTATTTGCGCCCACTATATGATGGTTTGTATGATGTTTTGGGGGCTGATGTCGCGCAGAAATATTTGGAGCGGCAGATTATCGAAATTGCACCATTGGCGTATATGCGTGGGCGGACTTTGGAAGATGCGTTTATCATTTTAGACGAAGCGCAAAACACCACAACCGAGCAGATGAAGATGTTTTTGACGCGTATCGGCTTTGGCTCCAAAGCGGTAATTACCGGCGATATCACGCAGATAGATTTGTCAAAAAATATCACCAGTGGTCTTTTGGAAGCGGAAAAGGTTTTGGGCGGTATCGAGGAGATAGGCTTTAAGCATTTAAGCGCCGAGGATGTGGTGCGCCATCCGGTAGTAGCTAAAATTATCAAAGCATATGAAAGATGCAATTTATAGGAGGAGCTTTAATGACTCAGCATGCATGGAAGAAAAAGGAGAGTAGGCGCCTGTTACTTTGGTGTGTGGTCTTTTTTGCTGTGTTAGTAGGGGTATTGACATTTTATTTTGTTTCTACCAGAGAAGAATTAAGCGTGGGACAAGTTTCCACCAGCGATGTGCAGGCGAACCGCTATATGACTGTAGAGGACAAAATCGCCACCAAGGCTAAGGAAGAACTGGCGCTGGAAAATTTTCAGGAGATATACAATCTCAATTTAGATGATTATAATAACATGACTTTGGCAGCTATCAGCAACTTTTTTACGGTAGTTGAAGATGTCGTATTTGGCGAAGTGCCGGATGATGTCGATGGCGAGCATATGGAGAGCTACAAGGTCAGCGAGCTAAAAAAGCAAAGCTCGTTAGAATTGCCTGATGAGGTCTGGTATGCTTTGAGTACCTATTCCAAAGCGGAATTTGATGAGTTGAACCAAGAGGCACTGACGATTTTAGCTCAGGTAATGGTCAATTCCGGCGGTGTATCGGAAAGTGAGCTGGCAGATGCTAAAAATGCGGTTTTGTCCGAGGTTAGAAAGCATTACTCTAAAACCAAGCTCACCGTAATGGAAGCACTTTTTAACAATATCCCGTATTATCCTACCTTAAAGGTGGATATCGAGGCGACAGAGACGGCAAAAGCCAGAATTTTAGCGACAGTAAGCCCGGTATATCGGACGATTTTAAAGGGCGAAATGATAGTGTCTAAAGGTGAGGTCATCACCGAGGAGCAATATGACATTTTATACTTAATGGGCTATGCCGATGATGTCAATGTAGGCAAAATAGTAGGCTCAATCGTGGTATTGCTTTTGATTATTTCGCTGATCACGACGATATATATGCGGAGCTTTTTTACGGATAAGTATAAAGATTTGGGCTATGTCCAGATTTTGATGTTGATTGTCACAGTGTTGACGGTGTTATATGAATTGATACTTTCGGTGACAGTCAGCCCATCGGCTGATGTCTCGGCGCAGATAGGCTTTTTATTGCCGACCGCCATGGGGACGATGCTGATTGCGACATTATTTAATTCTAATATAGCAGTGTTTTTCAACTGTATTTTTGCTATTTTAGTCGGTGCTTTGACCGGCGAGGTGCAATTTGTCGTCTTATCCTTAGTAAGCGGTTTGGTCGGAGCAGTGAGTATCGTGCGCCTGACAGAACGCTCTGATTTGTACAAGACGGCGCTGTATATCTCGATAATCAGCATTATCACAATAGGTGCGTGGGGCATGCTCAATCAAACTGCGTGGAATATCATTGGCGTAGGTATGATTTTCGGCGTGCTTAATGGGATATTTTCCTCAGTGCTGACTTTGGGGCTTTTGCCGATGATAGAGAGTGTCTTTGGGGTGACGACCTCCATTAAGCTCTTGGAATTGTCTAATCCTAATCAGCCACTTTTGAAAAAGCTGATGTTGGAGGCACCGGGGACCTATCATCATAGTATTATGGTGGGCAATTTAGGTGAAGCAGCAGCCGAGGCAGTAGGCGCTGATGGGCTTATCGTGCGTATTGGGGCGTATTATCATGATGTCGGCAAAATCAAACGCCCGTACTTTTTTACGGAAAATCAGTTTAATGGCGAAAATCCCCATGACAAAATCAGTCCGACCTTGAGCGCACTTATTTTAAGCTCGCATGTCAAGGACGGCGTCGAGATGGTGAAAGAGGCAAAATTGCCGCCGATGATTGTGGATATGGTAGCCCAGCATCATGGTAATTCTCTGATTTCGTATTTCTATCAAAAGGCAAAGGAAAGCGATGAAGAGGTACGCGAGGAGGATTATCGCTATGAGCAGCCGAAACCGCAGACTAAGGAAGCCGCAATTTTGATGATGGCGGATACGGTAGAAGCGGCGGTACGCAGCAAAAGTGATGCGACACCGGGGCAAATTGAGGGCTTTATCCGCACTTTGATCAAGGCGAAATTGAACGATGGACAATTTGACGAGTGTGATTTAACATTCAAAGATTTGGATAAAATAGCCGAAACTTTTGGCAGGGTTATTAACGGTATGTATCACAAACGAATCGAATATCCGGCTGAAAAAGCGATGCTGGCACAAAAGAACAAGCAAAAGAAGGGGTAATTATGGCATTAGTATTTAATAATGAGCAGGACAAAATGGAGATAGACAGTTCCTGGCAAGGTCTAATGGAAAAAGCGGCGGAGATTTGCCTAAAAAATGAGGATATTCCGCCCGAAGTACAGGTGGGAGTCACATTTATCGATAATGACGGTATTCGCGAGATAAATCGGGAATATCGCCAAAAAGATGCTCCGACTGATGTGCTTTCTTTTCCGATGTATGAGGCTGATGAAGAATTGGATGATTTTGAATTAGTCTTATTTGGCGATATTGTGATTTCTTTGGAAAGAGCTAATGAGCAATGCGAGGAATATGGACATTCGTTCACCAGAGAGGTCTTGTATTTGTTTTGTCATGGATTGTTGCATTTGTGTGGCTATGACCATGAAACTGAGGACGAAAAACAGGTAATGCGCCAAAAAGAAGAAGAAATTTTAGGACAAATCGGTTTAAGTCGTTGATTGATTTTTGAAAAAAATATGTTATAATGTGCTAAGTAAAGCATTAATATTAAAAAAATTAGGAGTGGTATTAATTGGACAGTGGTGTGGGTAGTATGTTGGCTTTGTTGGTGGTTTTAGTAGCGTTATCAGCGTTTTTTTCATCAGCAGAGTCGGCTCTCTTATCAGCAAATAAAGTGCGTTTGATGAATATGCAAGACGAAGGCAACAAACGAGCCGGCAGAGTATTGGCTCTTTTAGAGCAGCAGAGCAAGGTCATTTCTACTATTTTGGTTGGTAATAATGTGGTTAATATCGGGGCATCATCTTTAGCGACCAAGGTCGCCTTAGATATTTGGGGTGATGTCGGCTTAGGATTGGCTACCGGTATTATGACACTGGTGATTTTGGTTTTTGGTGAGGTTGTGCCGAAAAATATCGGCTCCAGCAAGGCTAATACCTGGGCTATGGCAGTATCGGGACCGTTGAGCATTTTGATGCTTCTTTTGACGCCGGTAGTGTGGATTTTGAGCGAGATTTCTCGCTTGGTCGGCAAATTGGCGAAAACTGATGAGGAAGATCCGTTTATCACCGAGGACGAACTGAAAATTTTGGTCAATGCCGGTCAGGAAGAGGGTATCCTTGATGAAAACGAAACCGAAATGATCAACAGTATCTTTGAATTTGATGAAACTACCGTCAAAGAAATTATGGTGCCCAGAATAGATATGCTGGCTATTGATGGTGAGGACACCATTAAAGAGGTGCTGGCAGATATTATTGCGGC
>CAYTOM010000030.1:0-229 GCA_964439335.1 uncultured Peptococcaceae bacterium
TGATACCGATATCGATGCTCCGATTTTTCACCAAATTCTCGACTTGCTCACTATTCATAATGTCAATAGTGACATTGACATCAGGATACTCTTTTTTGAAATCGCCGACGATAAACGGCAGGATATACTCACCAATCGTCGTGCTGGCACCTATCAACAATTCACCTTTGACATGACCGGTCAACTGCTGCATATTTTTCTCTAGTTCTGCTTGGAGATTATTCATATG
>CAYTOM010000030.1:239-8539 GCA_964439335.1 uncultured Peptococcaceae bacterium
GAATAGCGTATTCTAATAATAATTCTCCTGCGGAAGTTAGTTTTATATGCCGATTAACACGGTCAAACAACATTGTTTGATAGTATTGTTCTAAAGTTTGAATTTGAAAGCTAACTGCCGGCTGAGTCAAAGACAGAGCTTTGGCAGCTTTAGAAAAGTTTTTCTTTTCTGCTACTGTAATAAATACACGCATACTATCGCTTAACATGTCTAATTACCTCCTATATTAGTATAAATCGTCTCTAAAAACCTATCATAAATAGTACCACTTTTTTTATAGTTTGTAAATAGTTTTTTAAGAATTTTATTGAACCTATAATATAATATTTTATAGCTAATCTATAAAGTACGCTTATTATCTATTTTTCTCCCCAAGCCTGCCTTATACATTTTACTATAAATGAGTTTCAATAATTATAACTGTTTTCACTTAATTTAGTCATTCATTTCTTTTCTTAACTTATCCAAATTGTCACTAAAATATTCGGGCAATTTTGCCTCAAAGCACATTTCCTCTTTAGTTCTGGGATGGATAAAGCCCAATTTATAGGCGTGCAATGCCTGCCCATTAAAATCCAAATTGTTTTTCCGATTGGTGTAGAGCTCATCACCTACTAATGGATGCCCGATATACGCTAAATGCACTCTGATTTGGTGTGTCCTGCCTGTCTCCAAGCGACACTCCACCAAGGTATAATTTTGAAAGCGTTCCTTGACATAATAATGAGTTCGTGCTTCTTTGCCTGCCAGATTAACCGCCATTTTCTTGCGGTCAATGGGGTGTCTGCCTATCGGCGCATCGACCAAGCCCTCCGGCTCGGGAATTACCCCATGCACCAGAGCATAATAGGCTCTTTTCACACTATGTGCCTTTAGCTGTTCGGCTAATGACTGATGAGCCTCATCATTTTTCGCCACCATCAATAGCCCCGAGGTATCTTTGTCTATCCGATGAACTATCCCCGGGCGCAAAACGCCATTAATACCGGATAAATCGTGACAATGAGCTAAAAGCCCATTAACCAATGTATCATTATAATGTCCATGCGCCGGATGCACGACCAAGCCTGACGGTTTATTGACTACTAAAACATCGCTATCCTCATAAACGATATCCAAATCCATCGCTTGCGGCTCGATTGTCAAATTGACCGGCTCCGGTATTTGCACATAGACCAAATCTTTTTCTCTTACTTTATAATTGGCTTTAGTTGGCTTATCATTGACCAGCACTTCGCCCGCCGTTATCAAGCCCTGCAAAAAGGTGCGTGAGGAATCCTCAAATATTTCCTTTAAGAACGCATCTAAGCGTTTGCCCTGCTCTGTATTTTCCACAGTAAAACGATATTCTTCCATTAAAAATCCTCCCCATGAAAAATCAGGCGATACGCGATATAGATCAATCCTACTACCAAAGCCATATCGGCTACATTAAACACCGGCCAGATACGAAAATCAAACATATCCGTCACTGTGCCTTTGCTCACTCTATCCCAAAAATTGCCCACTGCTCCGCCTACGACTAATGCTAAAGCATAGTAGCTAAGTGAGTGTTTATTTTTCATACTTATCGCCAGATACAAAAGCACCGCTACGATGATTATCGTTAAAATGACGAAAAATACTGTTTTATTGGCTAAAAAGCCAAAAGCAGCTCCCGGGTTTTCCACATAAGTCAGATGAAAAAAATTATCAATAATCGGTAGGCTATCGCCTAAAGCAAAATTAGCCCGGATAAAGTATTTACTCACCTGATCTATTGCTAAAACCGCTATGACAATTAAGAAAAACCGTAACATTATCTTTCCTCCCCAAAAGCTCCTTTAAAATGTTCCTCCCTGGAAATATCGCAGGTTTTCTTGAATAGTATAAACCATTTTGGTGATTAAATCACTGATAAACGGCAGATTGAGCATCACGATATGCTGCAAGATAAAAAACGCTATGGCTAAAATTATCGCCAATCCTATCGTACTGCCCAAGCCACGAGCGATACCTATCAAAAAATTGCTCCATAATAATTTCCATGGGTGGTCGAGATACTGCACATACTCCGCGATGCGAGTTTTTTCCATCACTCTGGTCAATTCTTCGACGGTAGCCTGCAAAGCCTCCTGTGGCTGCATTTCTGCTATCGGCTGCGAAGTATCTGCGGATAATGCTTGCTCCTTATGGCTTTTTTTATCCTTACGCCATTTCAATACACTCCACCGCCTCTTAGTTATTTAAAGCGTGAATAGGTGCCGGGATACGACCTCCGCGCTTGATAAATTTCTCCGAGGAATATTGATTGACCGGCATAATCGGCGCATAGCCTAACAAACCACCAAATTCTACAGTATCACCGACATTTTTACCACAGACCGGGATAACTCTGACTGCGGTCGTCTTTTTATTGATCATGCCAATAGCTGCCTCATCGGCAATAATTGCTGAAATTGTTTCGGCAGAGGTGTCCCCCGGGATAGCAATCATGTCTAATCCTACCGAGCAGACACAGGTCATAGCCTCTAATTTATCTAAGGACAATGCGCCATCTTCGACAGCTCTGATCATGCCGGCATCTTCGCTCACCGGAATAAAGGCACCGCTTAAACCACCGACATGGGACGATGCCATAGCACCACCTTTTTTCACTGCATCGTTTAGCATTGCCAATGCTGCGGTCGTACCATGAGTACCGCAACGATCCAAGCCCATTGCCTCTAAAATATCCGCGACACTATCCCCTACTGCCGGAGTCGGTGCCAAGGATAAATCGACGATGCCAAAGGGTATATTTAAGCGTTTTGCAGCTAATCTGCCAATCATTTCGCCGGATCTGGTGACTTTAAATGCTGTATGCTTAATCATAGTTGCTAATTCATCAAACGGAGCATCAGGGATACGGCGTACTGCATTTAAAACTACACCGGGACCACTGACGCCGACATTTAAGACGACCTCCGGCTCACCAGGACCATGAAAAGCTCCTGCCATAAACGGATTGTCCTCGACCGCATTACAAAAAGCGACTAATTTCGCACAGCCGATGCTATCTCTGTCTTTGGTCAATTCCGCCGTTTTTTTCACCGTCTGCCCCATCAGGCGGACAGCGTCCATATTGATAC
Organism: uncultured Peptococcaceae bacterium; assembly: GCA_964439335.1. GTDB lineage: Bacteria > Bacillota > Peptococcia > Peptococcales > Peptococcaceae > QAKL01. Next base: position 3,350 of record CAYTOM010000030.1, read on the forward strand.
CGGTTTTACTGCTACCGACATTAACCGAGGAGCAAACAAAATCAGTACTTGACAATGCCTCCGGAATGGAGTTAATCAAAATTTCATCGCCTTTGGTCATACCTTTTTGTACTAATGCGGAAAATCCACCGATAAAGTTAATACCGATTTCTTTCGCAGCTTTGTCCATTGCCTCGGCAATAGGTACATAGCTGTCAGTCTCGCAGGACTCCGCAATCAAGGAAATCGGCGTAACCGAGACGCGCTTATTGATGATAGGCACGCCATATTCTTCTGCCAAAACCTCGCCGGTATGAGCCAAATCTTTCGCATAGCGGACTATTTTGTCATAAACTTTATTAGCCGTCACTTTGACATCACTGCTTGCACAGTCGCGCAAGGAAATTCCCATAGTAATCGTGCGGATATCCAAATTTTCGGCTTGAATCATATGAATAGTTTCTAATACTTCTTCGTTTGTGATGCTTATCGGCATATCGTTACCTCCTAAATTCTATGCATAAACTGAAAGAGATCCTGATGCATACAGGTAATGACCATACCCATACTTTCACCTAAAGCGAGCATTTCATCTTTAAATTTAGCAAATTTCATCTCACTGTCAATCAAATCAACGATCATGATCATCGTAAAATGCCCCTGCATGATAGTCTGATTGATATCCAAAATATTACCGCTTAATTCAGCGATTTTAGTTGAAACTTTGGCAATGATGCCCTTTTGGTCTTTACCGACCACCGTTACTACTATTTTATTATTCTCCATTAATTCTGCCATTAATATATCCCCCTAAAAAGTTTTTATTTATATACAAAGATGGGCCGTAGCCCAACGGCTCACAGCCCATAAAGTCAAAACTATTTTAACAATCTGGTGCTTACAATGTAGCGGATAATATGTGCTCTGCTTACCACGCCAACCAGACGCCCATCACGCAAAACAGGGACTTTTTTGATTTTCTTTTTGCCTAATATTTTAGCAACTTCATCGATTTCAAAATCTTCATCGACCGATACTACTTTAGTAGTTGCCAATTCCATGACATTCAGATTCATCAAATCATCTAATTTTTTCTCAAAGCTCTCTGTATCATACCATACAGTTACAAAGCTGGTCATATCAATGATGCGAGGGTCTTGTTTAGCGATAAATTTCATGATATCGCCGTCACTGATAAATCCTACTACACTGTTTTCGTCATCTATAATCGGTACGCCGCTTACTTCCTTGTCGACCATTAATTCCAAAACTTCTTTAACAGTTGCTTGATAATGTACACTGTATACTTCATCATACATTAAGTCTTTAATTGTTTTCGTGCCCATATCAATTCCCCCTCCTTAAATTTAACCTTATTTTAACTCATTTTATTTATAAATGCAAATGTTTTTTTCCCTTTTCTTAAAATTTTTCTAAAATATATTTGTCAAATACAGCTCTTTATGATATAATGAAATCACTTTAAAATTAATCATAGCTTATGCTATCTGGAAAGGATGATATTTATGCCAAATCCAATAGTTACTATTACTATGCAAAGTGGCAACGAAATCAAAATTGAGCTTTACCCCGAGTATGCTCCCAACACTGTAAATAACTTTATCTTTTTAGTGAAAAACGGCTTTTATAACGGCTTGACTTTCCATAGAGTTATTTCCGGCTTTATGATTCAGGGCGGTTGCCCGCAAGGCACCGGCATGGGTGGTCCGGGCTACAATATTAAGGGTGAATTCCAATCAAACGGCTTCAAACAAAATACCTTAATTCATGAGCGTGGCGTGATTTCTATGGCTCGCACCATGGCTCCTGATACCGCAGGCAGTCAGTTCTTTATCATGCACCAAAATGCTCCTCATTTGGATAAGCAATATGCCGCATTCGGCAAGGTTATCGAGGGCATGGAGGAAGTTGACCGCATCGCTGCTACTAAAACCAATTTCAGCGATAAACCATTGACTCCCGAAGTTATGGAAAAAGTCACTGTCGAGACTTTCGGTGTAGAGTATGACAACCCGCAAGTTTTGAGATAGTTTGATATTTCTATCGATATTACTCTAAATTAAAATTTCACAAACGCACAAAAGACCTTTCTGCTTTTAAGCATGAAAGGTCTTTTTATTTCTATCGTTTAAGCCATAATGCTTACTTTTGATATACTATTTCACCATTTACCATAACAATTTGCGGTGCTCCGGCAATCGTAAAGGGATGTCCCTGCCAGATAACGATATCGGCATCTTTTCCTGCTTCGATACTGCCTACTCTTTCATCGATATGCAGCATTTGCGCGGGATTAATCGTCACAGCTTTCCAGGCGTCCGCTTCGCTCATGCCGGCTTTCATCGCCAATCCGGCACACATCGGTAAATACGCTATCGGAGTGCAAGGATGGTCGGTAATCAACGCTACTTTAATTCCGGCATTTGCTAAAATGCCTGCTGTCGCAAAGGTGACATTTTCCATCTCGACTTTCGCTCTGTTGCTCAGGCTAGGACCTACCGCCGCAGCGATATTAGCCTCTTTTAATTGTTCGACAATCAAATGCCCATCGGTCACATGCTCAATCACCATTTCCAAACCAAACTCATCACGCAATCTAATCGCGCTCAAAATATCATCTGCCCGATGAGCATGGAGTCGTACAGGTATCTCTTTTTTCAGGGCTTTTAAAATATGCTCATTAGCTAAATCAAGCCCATCTTCCTCTTTTTTATGCTCATAATTCTTTGCATCATAAAAAGCCTGTCTGGCTAATGCCATAGTCGCCATGCGCGTAGTCGGAGCTTTTTTTTGCTCACTATAGACGCGTTTCGGATTTTCACCAAATGCCATTTTTAAGCCTGCGGCTTCCTTAAGTACCATATCCTGCAAATCACGCCCATAGGTCTTCATCGCACAGCTTAACCCACCGATGACATTCGCACTGCCCATCGTCACCATAACTGCTGTCACTCCGGCTTTAACGGCATCTTTATAGCCAATGTCAAAAGGATTGATACCATCGATTGCCCTTAATTCAGCGGTGAGAGGCTCGGTCATTTCATTGGTATCCTCGCCCTCCGGATGAATTTCCTCCTCAATACCCATATGAGTATGAGCATCGATTAACCCCGGGCTTACGATAGCTCCATTAGCAGCGATAATTTCTGCCTCCTCGGGAATAACTACCTCTTTACCTACAGCTACAATTTTACCATCACTGATTAAAATTGTCCCCTCATCAATAATCCCATCGGTAATCGTATAGACCTTACCTCCGGTAATCGCATATGTTTTTTTCATTATGTTCCTACTTTCTCCTATAATTTCATCGTTAGCGACACACGCCCACGCTTTTCATCTACGCCCAATACCTTGACCTTGACGATGTCCCCTACCGCTACGACCTCTAACGGATGCTTGACATATCTTTGCCCCAGCTCGGAAATATGCACCAAGCCGTCATTTTTAATGCCAATATCGACAAACGCACCAAAATCTACGACATTACGCACCGTACCAAAAAGCTCCATACCCTCGCTTAGATCCTCAATCGAAAGCACATCACTTCTAAGTAGCGGCAAGGGCAAATCTTCACGCGGATCTCTTCCCGGCTTTTGCAAACTCGCTACAATATCACGCAAAGTAGGCTCGCCTATTGCCAATTCTCGTGCGGTCTTGACAATTTCTATCTGAGCCAGCTTTTCTTTCAGCTCCTCATTTTTTAAAGCTAAATCATTCACGCTAAAACCTAATTTAGCCAGCAGCTTTTCACTAGCCTGATAGGACTCCGGATGCACCGAAGTATTATCTAACGGATTATCCCCCTCGCTAATACGGATAAAACCGGCACACTGCTCAAAAGCCTTTGGTCCTAAGCGCGGTACCTGTAATAATTCCCGACGGTTGGTAAATTTGCCGTTTTGATCGCGATAAGCCACGACCGCCTTGGCAGTAGCTTTGCTCAAGCCGGCGATATATTGTAACAATGCCGCCGAGGCAGTATTCAAATCTACTCCGACTGAGTTGACACAATCCTCGACTACTGCCTGCAAGGATTCGTCCAACTTTTTCGGAGTGACATCATGCTGATACTGTCCTACACCTACGGCTTTGGGCTCTATTTTCACCAATTCCGCCAATGGATCCTGCAAGCGTCTGGCAATAGACACCGCACTACGCAAGGATAAATCATAATCGGGAAATTCCTCTTTGGCTAATGGTGAAGCAGAGTACACCGACGCCCCACCCTCGGAAACGATGATATATTTTACATTATCATAATCCTTGATGACCTCTGCCGCCAATGCCTCTGATTCACGCGATGCCGTACCGTTACCAATAGCTAAAATATCGACCTTATACTTTTCGATCAGGCTTTTTAACAGTGCTTTTGCTTCGGCATATTTTTTTTGCGGCGGATGGGGATACATCACCCCCACCTCTAATACTTTTCCCGTATCATCAACTACGGCTAATTTGCACCCTGTCCTAAATCCCGGGTCGATACCTAGGACAATACGCCCTTTAATCGGTGCCTGCATTAACAAGCTACGCAAATTTTCCTTAAAAACCTTGATAGCTTGCTCTTCGGCTTTTTCAGTCAGGGTATTACGGATTTCACGCTCGATTGCCGGAGAAATCAAGCGTTTATAGCCATCTTTCAACGCCATTTTTACCAATTCCGCCGCCTCAAGTGCTAAATCGGTCGCATATTTCTCCTCTAAGATGCCCAAAATTTTCTCTTCCGGTACTTTTAAAGCGATTTTAAGCATTTCGTCCTTTTCACCGCGATTAATAGCCAAAATACGATGTGGTGGCATTTTGGCAGCATTTTCGCTGTATTCATAGTACATCTGATAGGGGCTTATTGCCTCACTATCGACAGCCTTGCTTTGAATCAATCCCTCTTTATAGCTCAGCTCACGAATTATTTTGCGCATTTGGGCATCATCACCGGCTATTTCGGCAATAATATCCGCCGCACCTTTTAAAGCCTGCTCAATATCCGCTACTTCCTCATTCAAATAACCCTTGGCTAATTCTTTGGGGGTAGCCTTGCTTTGCCCCAATAAAATCGCCAGAGCTAAGGGCTCCAAGCCCTTTTCCTTGGCTACCGATGCTCGAGTTTTTTTCTTTTGCTTATAGGGTAGATAGAGATCCTCGACCTCCTGCAAAACCTGAGCCGCTTCGATTTTTTCTGCCAATTCC
>CAYTOM010000031.1:0-8194 GCA_964439335.1 uncultured Peptococcaceae bacterium
GATAAGCTCGATATTTTTGTTGATATCAGTGGAAAAGTAATATTTTTCGACACTTTCCTTAATTGTGATTTCAAGCATAGTGAACACCTCTTTTTAAGTAAATAATATGTACAAATATCCCCTTTGCTTCGTAGCAAAAAGGGGATATTTTTCATGTGAGATTAAAACAAAATATTTTGCCAAATTAGACCAAAGACTATATCGGCGGCAAAGAGGAACAAAATCGCAATAACTGCTAATTTACCCATTTGCCCGACCTTGACATAATCGTCCATGCCGTAGAATATCGCACTGACCGGAGCACCGCCACCGGGAGTAGCCAAGGACATCTGGCAGGTAAAGAATAATAATGCTACGACACCGGTCGGATTCATGCCTACAGATGAGGCAAAAGTCACCATAAAGGGCATCATGATGATAGCCAAGACCATATTAGTCGCAAAGTGTGTCAGGATAACCGAGATAGCTAACAAGGCAATGATAAAGACATATGGAGAAAGTCCCATCATCGGCTGGATAAGCATCGTAATAGTAGCACGGATACCGTATTCGGGATTGTTCATACAGGAGGAAACGACCATTACCAAAGCAGTAATAAGGACGATGTTCCACGGAGTAGTAGAATCAGGATTGGTGATAGGCTTACCGTTTGCCATTTTTATTTTCAAGGTGATAAATAAAACCGCAGTAGCAATACCCATGACCGTAATTTTATTTAAAAGCTGATAAACGATGCCAAAGGCAGATAAGGAGGATAAAATCATAAAGACAAAGAAGATTATAGCAATGATAAAGGCATTGCGCTGGTCTTTAGTGATTTTCGGAGTTTCGCCTAAGACATCTAAAGTCATATTTTTAAAGGGCGAGACATCTACGCGGAAAACAAAACGCATGACACCTAAGTAAACAAAAATCATGATAATGCTCAACGGCAAAGTGAAAGCTAAGTAAGCAGCGAAATTGATAGCTGTTTGGAACATAGCACTATAGGTAGCTAATAGGACAAAGGATACACCTAAAAATGGGAATGTAACCTGCCCCATTAAAATACAGTACATAACTCCGATGATGAATAAAGCCGGTAGCTTGGTATAAGGCTCTACACCTAAAGTTTGGAATAAAGAGCGAATAATCGGTACTAATAATAAAGCCATAATAACAGAATTAAAGCCGGCAATCAAGTAGGAAACGAAGAAAAAGAATCCGATTGTTACCCAGGGCTTGCCTAAGAAGAATTTCATACTCAGCAGTTTGTTGATTAACCAGGTCACAGCACCGGTATCGGTCAAGCAACCCATAATGATAAAGGAAAACATAAGCATGACGACGGTAGTATTACCAAAAGCCATGCTGGCTACTTGGTTAGCGCCTAAAAACCAAATCATACTTAGCAATCCGGCAAATGATGGCCAGAGCATATCAATCATCGTCCAGCCGTAAACTGCGCCGATAAAAGCTCCAACTAAAGCCATGCCTTGGGGCGAGAGGGCGCCGATGGGGTTTAACAGAGGAAAGACAAAACATAGAAAGAGTACAACTACATGGTGGACATACTTAATAGGACTAGCTTTTTGAGTTTCTACAGCCATAAATTTATCATCCTTTCGTTAAAAATATACAAATATTCCTTCAAAAAATAAAAGCCTAAACAAAAAAGAAAAAAATCGAAAATAAAACGCAAAAAATTCTAAAAAATAAGAAAAATCGAACATTAATGAGGAATGATAAAACATTGATAAAGCATTAAGAAAACAAATAAAGCAGAAAAGTTATAAAAAATATGCAAAAAATTTACATCTAAATACATAAAAGTAAAATTTTTATTTTAAAGCGATAATTATAACCTACTCAATGTATGGCGGATACATTGAGTAGGTGTTTGTTAAATTTTTAAGCAAATAGAGGTAAAAATATTTTAGAATTCCCAGTCTAAAATCTGGTAAGCAGGTGAGCCTTCGCATTGAGCCGGGAAGCGTACACCCATCAACGCCGAGATAGTAGGTGCGAAGTCTATCTGACGGATAATACGGTCAGTGGTATAGCCTTCTTTAAAGCCTGGGCCTGCACCGATAAAGATCGGGGATACAGAGGTGCTTTCTTCGCCGTAGAAGGAGGACAAGCTGTCACCATGGTGCTGGTTGTAGCCTTCAGCTAAGAAGTAGACGATGTCACCACTTTCCGGACCACCTAAGCCGAAATGAACAGCGTCTTTGTTGCGCACTGCCAAGGATACGACTCTCTTGCCGGTAATCGGAGATTTGACCTCGTAAAGTTTGGTCATGATTTCTTCTTCTAATTCATACTTGTCAGCCGGGTCGACGATACCTTCGGGGTTACGACCTTTGAGGTTGATATAAATGTCAGCGGAGCGGTTAGCGATAGCTTTGGTTTTGCTCCAGTCGACTTCCTCTAATTTATTGCCGTTTTCATCGGTTTTCAGGGTCAAATAGCCCCAATCCTCGAATAATTTATGGCTCCAGCCGTTGATATTGCCGAGGTACGGATATTTGAAGTAGGTCGATGCTACCTGAGCATGGTCAGAGGTAATGATGATGGTCCAGCCTTCATCTAAATAATGGAGGAAAGAGCCTAAATAGTTGTCAGTAACTACATATAATTCTTCTTGCCATCTCTTGTAGTCTTCCCAAGTTAATTCGGTCGCACCGCTGGCTTTCATGCCGTCAGCAACGAATTTAGACAGGTTGTGAATAAAGGTATGGTCTACTAAATCGTCGATATGCATATGGGAGAATACTAATTCGATGCCCTCGCGTTTAACGATTTCATGGATAGCTTTGGACTGCCAATCGCAGGAGAATTCCCAGCCGCTAATCATGCATTGATGCAATTCTTCGGTTTGCTCGTAGATATTAGCAGTAGGGGGAGTAGGACCGCAGGTCTCTTTGATGTAATCATACATATATTTTGGATGCCAAGTGTCATAGACATTGATATTCATTGCTGCGGAGATCCATAATTTCATGCTGCTACCGTCTTCAGCCATTTCAATCAATTTCATGGTACGGGTAACGGTGAATTTTTCGTCTTTTTTGTTGAAGCCTTCATCAATGATATTGCCTTGAACCTTGCCGATTTCCAAAACGACGATAGGCTCAGCAGCTTTTTTGCTCTTATAGATAGCTAATTTATCATAGATGCCGTTTTCGTTTTTCAAAAGCAATGCCGGACGGCGAATTAATCCACGGCTCAACAATACAGCGGTTTCTTTAGCATCTGCGGGAGCGTCAGCCCAGCCGGTAGCGTCTTTGATGTAGGACTGTACCATGTCGATACGCGGTGGAGTAGTGCCTGAACCTTCCCAGTCTTGGCAAATGCTCATGCGGTCTAAACCGGTGGTTTGAGCTTCAGCGAAATCATAGCCTTCATTGGTACTGCGGTCAGGTAATTCTTCAACTACGCATAATGCCAAGGCATGAGGATCAACTTTACACATATATTTAGCTTCGGTAACTTTGTCGCTGGCACCAAAGAGTAAGTCGCTTTCAGTTTGCGAGGTAGCCATACCTAAAGAACCGGGAGAGGTACCGTCGATAACGAATAAGTTTTCGCTGTCAGAGCTCGGTGGCCATGAGGAACCGGGCCAGTGGAATACCAAGGTTTTAATACCGCTTTCAGAGGTGCAGTTCCAGACTTGCTCAGCTTTACAATCGCGAGAGTCTAAAGCATAGCAGACAGCTGCTAAATCAGTAGGATGCTGACGATAGAAACCGGTGATACCATGGACATTTGCATAGCAGCCGGTAGCCAAAGTGGTCCACATCGGCGGGGTAATAGTGGGATGTCCACCTAATAATACTAAGTCTTCACGGCAGGAGCCACGCTTGATGTACTCAGCTACAGCCGGCATTTTGCCCTCGTCTACCATTTTGCGAGTGTAGCGCGGATCCATACCGTCTACACCTAAAATCATGATTTTCTGGGCGTGTCTTTTTCTTTCTTCTGGCATAATAAAGTCCCCTTTCAAAATTTAATCGATAATTTCGAAATGATACAGGGTAATTATCCTGCATCTTTATTTCTTGAGTTTATTATAACATTTCAAAAATAACTTGTATAATATAAATTTTTGGTACAGTTACATTAAAAACAATGTAATGAGAAATAAAATAAAGCAGATACCGCGTAAATACGGTATCTGCCAAAGGTGGTAATATTTATAACTGCTCGTTAAATTTTTGTTGCAAGAAATTAGCAATATAGTCTTGGGCGATGAGGTATTTTTGGGCGGTAGATTTACCACGAAACAGATAGTAAGCGACAAAGGTTTGCTGATTTCTGATTAAATCAATCCATTCCTCCGGGTCGTCAAAGCCTAAAATGTGTTTCAGTTTGATAGGTAATGAGCAGTAAAAGCCTTTGTCAATCATCAGCTTTTTGCAGGAATCGACGGTATTGACGGTAATCATTTTATTTAAGGCAAAATCTTGGCTTAAAAGGCTTACCGACATTTGGTTGAGTAATTCTGTGGCAGAGAGATTGGCATGGGCTAATTTGCTGCTTTTGTGGCAAAAAAACGCTGTTTCTGATTCTTTGGCAATGAGGATTGCGTTAGGCATTTTAGTGGTTTTGATGATGTCTTCGTCAGTTACAGCGACAAAATACAGTCCGTCTTCTTTATTTTCGAGCATTTGGCGCAATTCTTTGAAACTGCGGACATTGATAGAGAGGTAATATTTGTTGTTGATGCCACTTCCCTGGAGCTCGCTGAGACATTTGCTAAATGCTAAGGTCGTGTATACGGGGATAATCGGGTTATCGTTATCTGCTTGGATAGTATTTAAGTATTCGTCGTAGGATTGGACGATATTTTTGGCGCAGTTGAGAAATTCTTTGCCGCTATAGGTTAGAGTGATACCGGCGTTGTTGCGCATTAAAAGGGTAGTGTTAAGCTCTTTTTCCATATTTTTGATGATGACGCTCAAGTTTTGCTGGGCAATGAAGTTTTTTTCGGCAGCTTTGTTGATACTGCCATATTGGACGACATCTAAAAATAAGCGAATATTTTCGATTTTCATATGCTCACCCTCTATATGGATTATTATGACAATTCAAATGTAGCACACCAACCTAGCTTTGTCAAGGTCTTTAGAAAGTTTTGGATAAAAAATAAAAGATACCGCTTAATTGCTACGGCATCTGAAATATTGTCTGTTATTTTACTTTTTTTATAAATTTGCTCAAATGGCGGTAGAAAAAGGCGGCAAATAAAACGCCGACGACAGCCTGCATGATATTGCCGGGGATATTTAAAATAGGTGATAAGAGGCTGTGGAGCAAAATCGCATCATATAAATAGTAGCCTACGACCATAATAATTTCGCACAGCAATCCGATGATGCACAAATGCAGGAAACCGATTTGTCTATAGCGACTGAGGAGCTTAGCTGCAAAGAAAGCAACGAGAAATTTAATGATTAGGGTTATCGGAGCATAGATAGGGTAGCCCAGCAAATCAGCCAAAGCAGAGCCTAATCCGGCAGCAATAGCACCGTATAATGGACCTAAAATCCAGCCGGCTAATAAGACAAAGGCATCGCCTAAATTGGCATAGCCACTGGTAGGTAGGGGGATGCGGATAAACATTGTAGCTAAAGTACACATAGCGATAAAAAGTGCGGTTAAAGCTAAATCTTTTGTGGTGATTTTCATTTTTGTCAGTCCTTTCTGAACTCGTACAAAAGGGGCAAAACCTGCTCTAAAGCTACTCCCTCGCGAAAGGGACGCCGGGATTGGAGACTGGTTTTGATAGCATGATAGACAAAGGAGGCTGCTTTTTGACTGCTGTGGATAATATCATCACCATTGAGCAAACTACCGACTAAGACCGCGGCAAATATATCTCCGCTACCGGGGTAATGGGCAGGGAGCATTTGGTTGGAAAAATGGGTAAAGGTATCACTTCCGCATTCATAAACGGCAGTGAGGACTAAATCCTGCTGAATGGTAGGAATACTGGTGACGATGATATTTTTAGCTCCATAGGATGACAAGCGTTTCATCTGCTCTTTAATAGTGGCTAAGGAAGCCGTAGCAGAATATTCATCACCGCATAATAAGCATAATTCGGTGTAATTTGGGGTGATGACATCAGCATGAGTAATTAAACGACGCATCAAAGAAACCATATTTTCGTCCATGGTATCATATAGCTTGCCACCGTCGCCTAAAACCGGATCAATGACGATGAGGGTAGAGGATTTGGCAAAGGACAGCAAAAATTGCTCGATTAACTCTATTTGCTGACAGGAGCCTAAAAAACCACTGTAAATGCAGTCAAAGGCGGGGGCTTCTTTTTGCCAATGAGCAAAATAATCAGGCCACAGCTCGCTTAAATCTTGGAAAGCATAATTATGATAGCCGTCAGTTTGCGAGGAAAGTACCGCTGTAGGCAACGGACACGCTTGATTGCCCATAGCGGAGATAATCGGCAAAATAGCGCATAATGATGACTGACCCAGTCCGGATAGGTCGTTGATAGCTACTACTTTTTTACTCATTGGCTACATCTCCTTTGAAAAATTTAAGCTATTATAGCACCGGGGAAAAAATTTAGCAAATCAAACATTTTAATTATGCTAATTAGTGTAAAAAATGCTTGATCAGGCGCAAAGCGCGTGAGGTATAGGGCGGATAAAGCAGTGGCAAATCGATTTTACTGCGGCTCAGGACGCTTTTATAGTGGGTAAAGGTGTCAAATCCGCTTTTGCCATGATAGGCTCCCATGCCGCTATTTCCTACACCGCCGAAAGGCAGGCGGTTATTGACTAAATGGAGGATAGTATCATTAATACAGCCTCCGCCAAAGGATAATTCACCGATGATTTTTTCGGCTTTGTTTTGGTCGGCGGTAAAAATATAAGCGGCTAGGGCTTTGGGCATACTTTTGAGGGTATTTAAAGTGCTATCTAAATCATCGTAAGCGATAATCGGCAATATACCACCGAAAATTTCTGCTTGCATAATAGGCGAGGAAAAGGTCACTTCATCAATGATTGTCGGCTCTAAAAAGCGTTTATCTAAATCATAGTGCCCACCGATGACGATTTTTTCTCCGTCTAAAAGCGAAATCAGCCTTTGCAGGTGGTTTTCGCTGATAATAGTCGCGAGTTTGTCATAGGTAGGGTATTGCTCTTTGAGTGCGAGGACTAATTCGCTAATCAATGCTTCTTTTTGGGCGCGTGCGACCAAGACATAGTCCGGAGCGACACAGGTCTGGCCGTTGTTTAAAAATTTACCGAAAATAATTTTTTTGGCAGTTAGCTTTAAATCAGCATCAGCTAAGACCAAGCAGGGGCTTTTGCCACCTAATTCCAAGGTAAGTGGGGTTAAGTTTTTGGCGGCGTATTCCATGACGATTTTGCCGTAGTTTGGACCGCCGGTGTAGAAAATGTAGTCGAATTTTTCCTGCAAAAGCTCGTTGGTCAAGGCATTTTCGCCTAAAAAGACGCACGCCATATTTTCGTCAAAGCTCTCGCGGATAATAGTGTCGATTACTTTAGCACTGTGCATCGCTAAAGGCGAGGGTTTTAAGACAGCGCAATTACCACCGGAAATAGCGGCAATTAACGGCATAAATGTCAGCTGAAAGGGATAATTCCACGGCGAAATGATTAAAACTACTCCGTAGCTTTCCGGATAAATGTAGCTTTTTGTGCCAAAGAGGCTCAAAGGAGCAGCAACCTTTTGGGGTTTGCTCCATTTGGTCATATGTTTGAGATGATAGCGAATTTCCGAGAGAATAATGCCTGTTTCGGTCAAATAGCTTTCGGCAGAGGATTTGTGCAAATCCAGCCAGAGCGCTTGGTTGATGTCATTTTCGTGCTTTTTGATTGCTTGGTAGAGATTTTTGAGAGCTTTTTGGCGCAAATCAAGCGGTATAGGTCGATTTTTTTGCTGAAAGGAGCGCATATTGCTTAAAATTTGCTGATAATCGTTAGTCAAAATAAACACCTGACTTTCTGATGGTTTTATTTGTGGTTACATAGAAAAAGCAGATAATGGGGAAATTAGAAATGGAGGGATAGAGATGACGGATAAAAGCTATAAAGTAGGGCTGTGGCTGGCGGCTATTTGCCTAGTGCTGGGAATGATAAATTTAAGTATAGATCGAGAAAATGAGCCGCAGGTGTTTTACCAAGGAGAGCGATTGGATATCGAAATAGATAATCAAATG
>CAYTOM010000032.1:0-8151 GCA_964439335.1 uncultured Peptococcaceae bacterium
TTGCGAAAGCCGTTTGATTATCCAAAATTATTTGTCCTTGATGCAAAAAATTGCGTTATAATCTTTGCATACGAGAGGGACAGAGGAAAATTTGTAGATAGTCTATGGCAATTTTTATTTTCCGCTTAAATATTATGGGGCGTTTGCCTTGCCTGCCGGGGAGTATGAGGCTGTGCGAATAATTATCGGCGAGGGACGCGGGCAAAATTGGTGGTGTGTGATGTTTCCGCCGATGTGCTTTACCGGAGCAGGTGAGGACTTAGGTGCCTATAGCGATTGTGCCCCGAAAAAGGAAATTGTCGTGAAATGGAAAGTATATGAGTGGTATGAGGAGCATTTTGGGGACAAGGAATGATGATTTTTGCAAAATCAGCCTTTGCCGACGACACAGGGGATATGCAAAATTTGGGCGATATTGAGCGTATAGGGTGCGGTTAAATTATTATATTTCGCGATATCCTGCCAAGTGATGCCGGGGACTTTGGCTTGATACAAGGCGGCTATTTTGGCTAAGGAATCTCCGGCTTTGACGGTGTATTCGTAGCCATTAGTCGGGCAAATTTCGGCTTGATTTTCGCTTGAATTATTTTGCGGCATAGCTTGGTAATCATTTTCCTCTAATTCTAAATTGCGGCTGACATCGGTGACGACCATAAAATCACGCAATTGATACGCGCGGACACAGACCTCAATGATAGCGATAGCGCGGACTGTAGAGGTGTCGCAGCTCACACCGTCAATTTTAGCATCGGTGTATTCGACTCTTTGGCGGACTCGAATCATAGTATCCGGAGTTAAGCCATCAAAATGGACAAAGGTAGTAAAGGGGATATCGGCACTTGTTTCGCGCAATTCCTGCTCACTACCGCAAGAAATGTAATAAACTTGGACATGGGTGGTGCCTTTGATGATGACCTTGTCAGGGATTTTTTCGTAGGTGACATTGCGTAGGCAAGCGGTCGTATTTTTTGCTTGTTTGACTAGGATATCATGGACATCGGCAGGGGCATTGACATCAATCGACTGGTTAATGGTTTCCTGGTGGCATTTGCGCCCGATAATATCCTCGACTCTGATACGACAACGACTGGCTAGAGCACCTTGGACATCGGTGACGATGTATAATTGGCAATACTCGGTGACTTTGATCATTACTTGCAGGATACAGTTGACCTTGATTTGGGTGGTAGGTGCTGTAGCGGTTAATTTGGCTTCGCAAAATTCGACGCGGCATTTGGGATAAACCTCCATATTGGGGCAAGCACCGGGAACATCTAAAATGACCGTAAATTCGTTTTCAAAAGTTTGAGCGCGTACTTTTTCCTCTTCGTAGGCTACATAGTAAATTTGTTTATGCAGAGTACCGCGGACCAAGACTTTGTCCGGAAGGATTTCGTAATCTAAATTGCTGCATACACAGGCAATGTCATAAATTTTCTTGGCATTGATGTCTAAAGCATGCTCGGTGGAAAAATTGACTTGCTTTTCTGCCGTACCTATTAAGGATTCGACACTGAATAATTCCTTGGTGGCGGTGATACCGTCACCATGCACATCGGTCACGACATCTAAAGTGAGGATATCGACTACGGTCACATCGACGGAAACGACCGCTATTTGAAAAATAGCATCGGCTGGAAAACCGTCATTGCAGGGATTGGTATCGACATAGAGTATCTTGGCATCTAAGATAGCGTCCATCTGGGGCGTAGCGCCCGGCACATGGAGAAAGTCCGTAAATTCTTCCCGCATGATGGTGTATTCCTTGACTACATAGTCCCCTTCCTCGACATAATAAATTTGTTTATGAAGCGCTCCTTTGATAATGATTTTATCCGGGATAATTTCATAGTCTAAATCAACGATTTCAGCATGGACATCGACTATTTTGCGAATTACCGTAGGCAAGGTCACATTACGGGTGATATTTATTTGCGTGGTGCCTTTGCCGATGATATGCTGGACTTTGATGCGTTTTTTATTTTGGGTGATAGGCTGCATAAATATATTCCTCCCTCCAAGTGCCTGAGGGCACTTTATAATACGATTACAATGAAGTATATGAAAGTATGGGATAAAATGTGCCTAAAAATTGCTTGGCACAAAAATTTTTTACGGCTATTTTACAAAGATGACTTGGCAAATAGGGATTTAGAGTATATAATAATATGATACGATGTGATTAATATATCCATATCAGGAGGAGACAAAATGAATTTGGTTAATGATATTACAGAAAGTTTAAAAGAATTAATTGCCGACTCTGCCCGGAAAGCCAAGGAAAAGGGCAAGATAAACTTTGAGCAGCTACCGCAATTTGTCCTAGAGGTACCGAAAGACAAAACTCATGGTGATTTTGCCAGCAATATCGCCATGGTTTTAGCTAAGCAGGCTAAAATGCGCCCCAGAGATATCGCTGTAGCGATTTCGGAGGAAATCGGCGAAAATAAATTGATTGCCAAAGTAGAAATCGCCGGTGCGGGCTTTTTAAATTTCTTTTTGAATAATAGCTGGCTTTATGAGGTTTTGCCCGTAGTGCAGGAGCAAGACGAAAAATACGGCTATAGTGATTTTGGCAAAGGTGAAAAGGTGCAGGTCGAGTTTGTCAGTGCCAATCCTACCGGGCTTTTGCATATGGGCAATGCCCGCGGTGGAGCATTGGGCTCGGCTTTGGCAAATGTCTTGAATGCTGCCGGCTATGAGTGTGAAAAGGAATACTATATTAACGATGCCGGTAATCAAATTTTGAAATTAGGTTTATCCTTAGAGGCACGCTATCGTCAGGTATTGGGCGAGGAGGATTATCCTTTCCCGGAGGACGGCTATCATGGCGTAGATATTATCGATACGGCGAAAAATATTGTCGCTTTGCATGGTGATAGCTATTTGCAATTACCTGCCGAAGAAAGACAAGCTAAAATGGTGGAAATCGCCTTAAAAGAAAAATTAAACGGCATTAAAGCCGGCTTAGATGCCTTTGGGGTGGATTATGATGTGTGGTTTAGCGAATCCAGCCTGCACGAAAGCGGAGCGGTCATGCAGGTAGTAGATGATTTGCGCCAAAAAGGCTTAGTCTATGAAAAAGACGGTGCTTTGTGGTTAGAGACAACCAAATTCGGTGATGAAAAGGACGAGGTTTTGGTGCGTTCCAATGGTATCCCGACATATTTTGCGGCGGATATCGCTTACCACAAAAATAAATTTGACCGTGGCTTTAAAAAGGTCATCAATATTTGGGGTGCTGACCATCATGGGCATGTCGCTCGCCTAAAGGGTGCAATGAGTGCTTTGGGGTACAATGGTGATGATGTCATCGTAATTTTGATGCAGTTGGTGCGTCTATTTAAAAATGGCGAAATTGTCAAGATGAGTAAGCGTACCGGTCAATTTGTCACCTTGCAGGAATTGATTGAAGATGTCGGCAAAGATGCTGCGCGCTATTTCTTTATCATGCGCAATCCAGACAGCCAGATGGATTTTGATTTGGATTTGGCAAAAAGCCAATCCAACGAAAATCCGGTGTATTATGTCCAGTATGCTCATGCCCGTATTTGCAGCATTTTGAGTGTCTCCGGTATGGAGGTACCCAAAGCCGCAGAGGTTGATTTGAGCTTGTTAAATACTCCGAGCGAATTGGCATTAATTCGTAAAATTGCTGATTGGCCCGATGAGGTCGCTTCGGCGGCTAGGGATTTGGCTCCGTATCGTCTGCCCAGATATGCGACTGATTTGGCGACACTTTTCCATAGTTTCTATAATGAATGTCGTGTTTTGACTGATGATGAGGAATTGAAAAAAGCTCGCTTGGTCTTGGTTGATGCGGCGCGCATTACTTTGCGCAATGCTTTGGCACTTTTGGGCGTAACGGCACCGGAAAGAATGTAAGTATGATGGCAGTAGCGGATATTCAACAAGAACTATTTGCTTTGCAAGATGAAAAATACGGCGATTTTCACGCTAAATTAATTCCTGCGGTGGATAGAGAAAAAATTATCGGCGTGAGGACTCCCAATTTACGCAAACTGGCGAAAAAAATCGTCAAAGACGGTAATTATAGCGAGTTTTTGCGGGATTTGCCCCATCGGTATTTAGATGAAAATACTTTGCACGCTTTTATTATTTCGGAGCTCCGGGACTATCAGACAGCAATTGCATATACCGAGGAATTTTTGCCGTATATCGATAACTGGGCGACCTGCGATATGTTTGCGCCGAAAGTGTTTAAAAAGTATCCTGATTTAGTCTATGAAAAGATAAAAGTATGGCTTGATTCAAGCCATACTTATATTGTACGCTTTGGTATTGTGACTTTGATGAGCAACTTTTTGAACGAGGAATTTCAGCCGGAAATGCTGGATAGGCTGGCAAATATCCATTCCGAGGAATACTATATCAATATGGCATTGGCGTGGTGCTGGTGCGAGAGCTTGATTAAACAATATGATTGGACGATAGGGTATTTTACTGCGCAAAAATTGCCGAAATGGGTGCATAATAAAGCTCTGCAAAAAGCGCGAGAAAGCTATCGTTTTACTAAAGAGGAAAAAGAATATTTTAAGAGTTTGAAAGTAAAATAAAACCTGCCTTAGGGCAGGTTTTTCTCTACGATAGAAACGAAAAATTATTAAAGAAAAAGTAACAAAAATACAGAAAAATTGACGCTTTGTGCTATACAAAATCAGGCAAAAGTGCTATAATAATATATTAATAATAAGATTTTTTCAAAAAGGCGGTGAGAGTAATGCAAGCAAAGCGGTGGATATTGAGCCAGTGCGATATCAAGCAAAAGGAAGCCATGAGTCAGGCTTTGGGTGTGTCGGAGTATATTGCCGAGATACTTTTAAAACGCGGTATCAGTAGCTATGAAGAGGCGCAGGAATTTTTAAATCCGACGCTTGCGCATCTCTCTGAGCCATTAGATATTTTAAATATGGGAGCGGCTGCCGAAAAAATTTGGCAGGCGATAGATGACAAGAAAAAAATTACCGTTTATGGCGATTATGATGTCGACGGTATGTGCGCCAGTGCGATTTTGTACGAGGGATTAAAGGATTTAGGGGCGAGTGTAGCTATCTATGTCCCCGATAGAATTGAGGAGGGCTATGGCTTAAATGAAAAAGCCGTAGAAAATATTTACGCTGACGGTACAGGATTGTTAGTGACGGTCGATTGCGGTATTTCCTCGGCTAAAGAGGTCGCCAAAGCCCAAAAGATGGGCTTAGAGGTCATCGTGACCGACCATCATCAATTGCCCGAGGAATTGCCACGCACGATTATCGTCAATCCGGCGATGGCTGCGACTAAGACAGAAAAGTGGAGTAATTTGTGCGGAGCAGGTGTCAGCTTTAAGCTGGTGCAAGCACTATATGAATGGCGATTTGGAACGGATAGTGTGTGGCAGCATACGAAAAAGCTGCTTGATTTAGCGGCTTTGGCGACGATAGCGGATATCGTGCCGTTGTGCGGTGATAATCGTATTATCGTCAAATTTGGTTTGGAAGTCATGTCCGGGGGTAGGCGTGTCGGTTTGCGTGAATTGACCAAGGTAGCGATGGGTAATAATAATGCCGAGGTCAATACTATGCTAGCCAGCTTTGGTTTGGCACCCAGATTAAATGCGTGTGGGCGAATCGGTGATGTGCATACCGGTTTAGAATTGCTTTTGACCGATAATCAGGATAAAGCATGGGCTATAGCTAAACGCTTAGATGAGGAAAATAGAGATAGACAAAATATCGAACGCCAAATTTTTGATGAGGCACTTTTGAGCTTGACCGAGAGCAATTTGGATACGCATCGTGGAATTGTTGTTTGTGGGGATAATTGGCATCCGGGAGTTATCGGTATTGTCGCTTCCAGAATTGCCGAGCGATTTTATACTCCGGTCATAGTCTTTACGAAGAATAATAATGTCTATAAAGGCTCCGGGCGTAGTATCGAGGGCTTTCATTTGCAGCAGGCTTTGGCAAAGTGTGCGGATATTTTAGAGACCTTTGGCGGTCATGCCCAAGCGGCAGGATTAAGCATCAAAGCCGAGCATATGGATGAGTTTATCCACCGCTTTGGTGAATTAGTGGCGGCGAGCGATGAGCGGATATTTTTGCCAAAGGTAAAAATAGACTGTGTCTTGAACCAATCCTGCCTTAACTATAATTTTTACAATGAATTAGTCAAGCTCCAGCCCTTTGGTATGCACAATCCACCGCCGATTTTTGCTCTGCGTAGCCTAAAGGCGACGGATACGAGAGCAGTAGGGACAAATTGTGATCATTTAAAGATAAAATTTGCCCTGCAAAAAGGCGAGATCAATGCGATAGGATTCAAAAAAGCGTATTTAGAGGATACGGTGAAGCATGATTTGGTCGATGTGGCATTTAGCTTAGAAAAAAATGTCTTTAACGGTCACACCAATTTGCAGCTCAATGTCTGTGATATTAAATCCAAGCGTCGCAGTGATGATTTGGATATGCTGGATAGATTGTTTTTCTATTGGGAGGATTATTTAGTCAACGACCCCTATCGTCATATCGCCTCGAAAGAGGAGTTTTATACCAAAATAGTCGGTGTAACCTTTGAAAATCGTCAGGGACTAATTTCCGATTTGCAAATCGGGCAGGAATTAAATTTGCGTCGCGAAAAGGAAAATGCTTACGACAAAAATGCGATTGCAGTTTATCAGGGCGATAAGCAGTTAGGCTATCTCAAGCGCGAATTGGCGCATCATTTGGCGATATGTATGGATAATCATGTTGGCTATACGGCAAATGTCAGCCAAATTACCGGTTTAGATAAAAGTACTCAAGGAGTGAATATTTTTATCCATCGAGAAAAGGATTTTTCCTGTGTCGATGAGCGTAATCTTTTGGCAAAAAGAAAGGCGAAAAACAGCGACCTTTCACTCCAAGAGCAACGAAGATTGATTAAAAATACAGTTTTAGGTGGCTATGATTATCGTGATAAGCAAATGGAAACTCTACAGGCTTTAAATCATGGCGAGAATGTATTTTGTATCATGGGTACCGGTCGCGGCAAATCAGCGATATTTCAGAGCCATAGTGCTTATTTGGCATTGTCGCAGGCGAAAAGGACGGTAATTATTTATCCGTTGCGTGCGTTAGTCAACGACCAGTACAATCGTTTAGTGGAAAAATTTGATTTTTTAGGTTTAGATGTCGTTAAAGCGACCGGTGAAATGAATAGCGAGGAGCGAGCCGAGTTTTATCGTAAATTGAAAAATAATGAGGCAGATGTGATTTTGACTACGCCGGAATTTTTCTGCTGTAATTATGATAGTGTGTTTAAGACGATTAATATCGGATTTGTAGTTTTAGATGAAGCACACCATTTAGCAGACCGTCGCTTGGGCTATAAAAAGCTAGCCGGATTTTTAAAGAAATTTTCGGGGCAAATTTTAGCTGTGACAGCGACGATGCCGGAGGACGCTTGGCAAAAAATCAGTGCCGAGCTGGATTTCGGCAAATTAATTGTCGATGAGCATATCAGAGAAAATTTGACCTTAGATGATAGACGCGGTACCAAGGAAAAAATAGCTTGGCTGGGTGAATTATTAGCCCAAGATGAAAAAACTATCGTCTATGTCAATAGCAGAAAAAAAGCGGTGGAAATAGCGCAGGCTTTGCGCGAACGCTGCCAAGATGAAAAATTAAAACGCAAAATTTGCTATTATCATGGGGGATTGGACACAGGCGACCGCAAATTGATTGAGCGCGATTTTCGCGATGGAGTATTATCCTTTATCATTTCGACCAGTGCCTTTGGCGAAGGGATAGATATCAGCGATATCAAGCATGTCGTGCTGTATCATTTGAGCTTTTCTGTGGAAGAATATAATCAATTAGCAGGCAGAGCCGGCAGAAACGGCGAAAAAGCCTATATCCATTTGTTGTATAACGAACGGGACAAAAACCTAAATGAGTTGCTTTTGAGCGAAAATTGCCCGAGCAGAGAGGTATTAGTGGGATTTTACAAGGCTTTGCGAGCGTTGAGCCGCAAAGGAGAAATAAATTTGACCAATGCTCAGCTGGCGCAAAACACTAAAGGAGTTAATATCAGTGAAAATGCTGTCAGCAATTATTTGGGAATATTTGAGGAATTAAATTTCCTCTCTCGTGAAACTAACGGCAGCAAAAG
>CAYTOM010000033.1:0-427 GCA_964439335.1 uncultured Peptococcaceae bacterium
GTTTTGCAATATTAAAAAATCCCTATGAGAACTTCTCTCATAGGGATAAAATTAAGACTGCCTTTTTATTTTTGCGGATATTTTACGGCGTAATTTATTAATACCACGGAAGTCAAAAAAATATATTTTGCGGTAAAATTCATTATACCAGTCTCGCTTAGGATCTTCCCAAATGGCTTTTATAATATATGATTTATTATACATTTTGAGTGTATGGATGTTTTTAAGTTTTTCAATTTCCTGCATTGCATCATGTTCATGCTCAATAGCTTTTCGATAAAGTGCTGTATACTCTTTTGAATTTCTTAATGAGCTTTTGTAATAATAAGTCATATGTTCAAGAAATTGTGTATGTGTCCACGAGTCATTAGGGTTTAAATACCCACCGGTTAATGATGTTGGATAAATTCTATTCCAATAATTGTGT
>CAYTOM010000033.1:437-5531 GCA_964439335.1 uncultured Peptococcaceae bacterium
ACAAAGCAATAACAGCTACACCAATTAAAGCCCACACAAAGCCTGTTTGTGATGGTTCTACGAAAAAACCAACGATTAATAAAATACTTACACCAGCACCGACAAACAGTATTCCACCACCATAACAAAATGCAAAAACAACGCCAAGTGTCAAAAGTGCAGCTAACATAATATCATCTCCTTTTAGTATATTATACCAAAAAGAGGAACGAATCGCAAGTATATAGGTGGGTATTTTGAAAATTTTAGTAGAAAAAAGCGAAAATTCAGTTAGTATATAGCCGGATATTTTTTGTCTAAAGGCTCCGTTTTTCGCTGGTTTATCTGCTGATTATCCGTCAAACTTTCGATAATTATAAACTATAAGTGCAAATTTGTGACAAAAATTCAAAAAATATGGCTGGTTTATCAGTTGCCAAAATAGGTGTAATATGCAAAAATTATTACATAAGAATTATATAATTCTATGCGCAAATATTACGAAAGAAAGAAGGATGGACATGCAAGAAACACAAAAAAGAGTAATGCTTATTGGTTTAGATGGAGCAGATCCGTTAGTTATTAAAAGATTAATTGCCGCCGGCAGACTACCTAATTTTGAAAAAGCTATCAAAAGAGGTACGACTACTGAGGATTATAGTATGCTTGGCACTTTGCCGACAGTTACTCCGCCGAGCTGGAGTACATTGGCTACAGGTAACTATCCGCGAACCCATGGTGTTACCTGCTATACCAACCATACCTTGGGCAAACGCTTGGACAAAGTAGAAGCTAACTGGGATTCCAGACGAGTAGAGTCTGAATTGATTTGGGAAACCTTTTCCGAGCAAGGCAAGCGCAGTATTTTGATGAACTACTGCCAGGCATGGCCACCGCGCTTTTTAGATGAAAATAGTGTTTATATCGATGGTAGCGGAGTTATCCCCTTTATGCGCTGTAACGCCGAAAGTCAGAAATTGATTTACTTAGAAGAGGGCGATTTTGAGCTCGAATTTACTCCTCATGCGATGAAAAAAGGTAATGCCGACTGTGTCGTCACCGGTGAGCAATTTGCTGAAATGATGAAGCAATCTGATGAAGAAGACGATCCATACGGATTTCAGCGCAAAGTTGAATATTTCCCCGAAGTAGCATTGCGTGACGGCTATACTCCCGAGGAAAAAGAAAATGCTGCTGACCGTTTAAAGACACCTTTAAAAGAACCGGAAAACTGGAGCTTTGAATTGCCCCAAGGTGCTAAAACCGCTGTTATTATGATGAATGATTGCACAGTTAGACGCTATTTGGTTTTGACTGCCAGTGACGGAACTAACTATGATACTATAACTATTTATAAAAATAAAAAGGACTCCACTCCGATGGGCAGTGTCACCGGCATGGTATGGAGTAAACCAATTTATGATAAATATATCAAAGATGACCAGGAAATTACCGTAGCTTATGCATTGCGTCCGTTAAAAATTGCCGCTGATGGCAGTAGTGCTGAGATTTATGTCTCCAATACGGTAAATATGGACGATTATGAGTATGTATGGCCGCGCAGTATCGGTAAAGAATTATACGATGAAATCGGACCGATGTTTGGTTTTGCGAAATTTGGCACCTATAAGCAAGACGGCGGTCGTGAATTGCTTTTAGAATCTTTGGAGCAGACCTTGGACTGGGAGATGAAAGCCAGCGAGTATTTGTTTAATAAATACCCTGATTGGGCATTGTATTACACTCATTTGCATGGTATTGACCAGTACAATCATTGGTATTTAAACTATGCCTTGGAGGGTACCAGTGATGTCTGGCAGGATAATTTAGAGAGCATTTACAAAATGTACGAAGCACACGACAAGGTTATCGAATTTGCTTTGCGCCATGCTGATGAAAATACTACTGTAGTAATTGTATCTGACCATGCTGCTGTACCGCATTGTGTCGGCGATATCAATCCCGGTATTAGCAATATCGAGGGTATTTCCTACGGTGTCATGGAAGCTTTGGGTTATACTACAATTATTCATGAAACTGAAAGCGAATCCAATTCGCAAATCGAGCATTCCAAAATTGATTGGGAGCATACTATCGCTGTCAGCCAGAGATCGTCATATGTGTATATCAATTTAAAAGGTCGTGAGCCACATGGTATTGTCGAGCCGGAGGATTATGAAAAGACTGTGACCAAAATTATCGATGATTTATACAATTATCGTGATCCGCTCAATGGCAAGCGTGTCGTAGCGTTTTGTATGACCAGAGAGGAAATGGAGCTAGTCGGTATGGGTGGCGAGCATTGTGGTGATATTTTAGTGCAGTTAGTACCTACTTACAATATGGAGCATGCATCTTCACCGTCACCGGTAACTAACGAAGGATTTTCGTTAAAACTGACCTTTATCATGTTTGGTGGCGAAATCAAGGAAAATACGATTATTAATCGTAAAGTTCGCAGTGTAGATATCGTACCGACATTGTGCCAATTAGCCGGAGTACGCCCAAGTAGTAATGTCGAGGGCGGTGTCATTTGGCAGGCTATCAAAGGCTTTGAAGAAAAGAAATATAAATAGCAGATAGACTTAATTATCTTCCGGAATAATTCCGGAAGATAATTAGAAAATTACTATTTTGAGGTGATAATATGCATGCAGAAATGAAAAAAGTGAATATAGCACAGCTGATTCAGTGGATAGCGGTATTTTTGACTCCGATATGTATTTTCTTTATACCGGAAAGCGGTCTATTTACGCATCAAATTAAGATTTTTCTGATGATTACCACAGCAGGTATTTTGGTTTTGGCATTTGAATTTTTTGATTATGGCTTAGCCTCGATGTTTATTCCGGCATTATATGCAATCAGTGGTATCGTCCCTACAGCGACAGCTTTTTCCGGGTATGCCGGCAATATACCGTGGTTGGTTTTGGGTGCACTTTTATTGACCGAGGTTTTAAATGAAACCGGAGTGTTAAAAAGAGTAGCATATTGGTGTATTTTGAAATGTGGCGGTACATTTAAAGGTATTGCTTGGGGTATTTTCTTTGCAGGACTTATTTTAACAGTTATGACATCAGGATCAGCTAATTTCTTGTTAGCACCGTTTTGCTTTGGTATCTGTATGGCAATGAATTTAGGTAAATCCAAAGAATCCGCCGTAATTATGTTTGCAGGATGTATTTCCACTATTTCAACTACGCCGTTGGTTTATAAGCCTGCTTTCATGGGTTTAGCTTTAGGCGGTGCCAGAACAGTAATACCTGATGTAGGTGTATCCTGGGTAGGCTATCTTTATCACAATTTACCGAATTTACTTTTCTGCTTTATTTTAATGTTCTTAGCATTTTTGGTCTTTAGACCAAATTCAGACGGCATTGACGGCAAAGCCTATTTTGAAGAAGAATACCGTAAATTAGGCAAAGTATCAGCTACAGAAAAGAAAACCTTTGCAATTACTATTTTACTTTTTGTTTTCTTGTTGACTACCGGTATCCATGGTATCGCTATGGAATGGGGCTTTGTTTTAATCCCATGGTTGTTCCTTTTGCCTGGTATCAATTGTGCAAATAGCAATACAGTACACAAGATCAATTTTTCCATGGTACTATTTATCGGTTCTTGCTTATGTATCGGCACTGTCTCCGGTGCATTAGGCTTTGGTGCAATAGTGTCGCATATTATTTCTCCTTTATTAGAGGATATATCCTCCTTGGGAGTTATTGCAATTATTTGGTTAGCAGGCTTTGGGGTAAACTTTGTATTGACACCTCTGGCAGCTTGCGGAGCTTTATCGGCACCGTTAACTCAGGTAGCAATAGATATAGGCTTAAATCCGTTGGTAGCAATTTATACCTTGATCAGTAGTATGGATCAGTTGCTTTTCCCGTATGAATATGCTTCCTATGCGATATTCTTTGCTTTTGGCATGTGTACGATGAAAAACTTTATCAAATTTATGGCGGCAAAAACTGTTGCCCATTTTGCATTCATGATGTGCATCATGGTACCGTGGTGGTATTTTGTAGGCTTGCTGTAAAAGAAAATAGGTATGGCTCTGCCATACCTATTTTTCAAAGGAGGTGTAAAAAATGAGTACAATCAAAGTCTGTGATTTATCCTATAAAACCGGCAACAAAATACTTTTAAATAACATCAACTGGGAAGTAAAGGAAAACGAGAACTGGCTCATCTGGGGATTAAATGGCGGTGGCAAGACCACGATACTTTCTATCATTGCCGGATTATTACCGGTAGAGGAGGGGAGCGTGTATTTATTCGGCGAAAAGCTAACTAAGGAAAATCGTTTGGATTTGTGTCGGCGGATAGGTTTTGTCAGCGAAAGCTTTTATGCGAAATATTATCATGCCGAGACGGCAAATGATGTGATTTTAGCCGGCTATACCGGTGGACTGGGCATAAATAGTAATTTAAGCGACGAACAAATTCGCTATGCGAAATTTTTAAGCAGACAGCTGGGGCTTAAAAATATTACGCGTAAGCCTTTTTATTTATTATCCAAAGGCGAGCGCCAAAAAGTGCTTTTAGTGAGAGCTTTGCTCAATAAGCCAAAACTTTTGATTTTAGACGAGCCCTGCTCAGGGTTAGATATTTTAGCGCGCAGTCAAATCTTGCAGCTGTTTAATGATTTAGCACAAAATCAAAAGACAGCCATTATCTGTGTGACCCATCATTTTGATGAAATATTACCAATTTATAATCGAGCTTTGTTTTTGAAAAATGGACAAATACATAGCATGGGTAGCATGAGTGAGGTATTCAATGAAAACAATTTGAGCAGTTTTTTAGGTGTTAAATTAAATTTGCATAGCCGGGATTATGATGGCTATCAGCTAGAGCCGATAATGGGGCAGAGATTAAAGGTCGAATTTTAATAAAGTAAGGAGGGCTGAAAATGACTCATGATGAGAGATTAAAAGAGCGCTCAGCACGCTGTGTATGCAAATTTTGCGGTAGTCCGCTCAAAACGAAATTTATTATTTTTAATAAATACGGCGGTCAAGGCACAGAATTATTTTGCGAGCATTGCCAGAGGATAGAGTACGGTGTAGAGTCAGAAATCTATGATTTAGCCGCAGAATTTGTCGACGAATT
>CAYTOM010000033.1:5541-8138 GCA_964439335.1 uncultured Peptococcaceae bacterium
TTTAATTACTATTTGGATATGGAGGAAGACGAAACCTCCCGAGAGCTTAATATCGCCAAAATAAATGAAATATTGAGCTGGGGCTTGCGTAGAATGGGAATTTTATCTGAAATGGGTTTAAAAAAATTTTGAATAAAGATTTAGAGTATGCTATAATACTTTCCAAACAAAATCAAATCAGTTTAGACAACCAAAAAGGAGATGGTATTAGTGAATAAAGATGAGATATTCTGTCCGTTTTCTGTACGCTTGCCGACTAGATATGGGGAGTTTGAAGTAGTGCATTTTGAGCTTTGGGACGAAGAGAGCTTTCAATTTTCACACAAGCATACTTGCTATGAGCTACATTATTGCTTAGAGGGCAGTTTAGATATTAAATTTTCGCATGGAGCTGTCTCTTTAGCGGCTAATCATTGCCTGATTATCGCGCCTAATGTCGTTCACGAAATTGTGCCTAAGCAACAAGTCGAATATTTTTCGATGTGTTTTACCAATAGTTTAAAAAATCCTGTGCGCAAAAATTACTGTGATGAGGCGTATTTTGTTAGATTAGAGCAGGCTATCAGTAGTGATGGAGTGTTTCATATCATTGAGGATAAGCACGATTGCGCGGCGGTTATCCGCAAAATACAGCACGAGATGACCTATAAAGAATGGGCGTACAAGCTGATTTTGGGCAATCTATGTTCGGATTTATTATTTTTGACTTTGCGCAATTTATCCGCCGAGCTTTTTAGTGGCAAAGATATGATAGCCTATCCGGATAATTACAATCTGCCGCTTTTAATTAATAAATACATCGCGAAAAACTATAAAAAACCACTGACTTTAAATTTAGTAGCAGAGGTATTTCATATCTCCGGCAGGCAATTGATTCGCATCTTGACGGAGTATTACGGCAAGAGCTTTAATGACATTTTGAGCTTTTACCGCTTGAATGAAGCGAAAAAGCTATTAACCACCACAGAAGCATCTTTAGAGGAAATCTCAGCGGAAATAGGGTTTTCTTCGGTACATTCGCTGTATAATTTGTTTAATAAATATGATGAAGCCCATACGCCCGGTGCTTATCGAAAATCATGTAAAGATAAATAGTGACAAATCAGATATTGACAATCCTCGCATTTTGATTATAATAAATATTGGGTGAGCACCTACCGACAGTCAGGCTAAAATCTGGCTGTTTTTCTTTTTTTAAGGAGGTTTTTATATGTCAATGGCGTGGCCAATTGCTTTAATCGTTTTTTCTAACATCGTTTACCAAATTTGTGCGAAAGAAATCCCTAAAGATATGGATACCTTTGCCTCGATGACGATTACCTACTTAGTAGGTGCAGCGTGCTCGGCGTTGGTATTTTTTATGATGAATAAAAACGGTAGCCTCATAGAGGAATATCACAAGATGAATTTAGCCCCGATTTTATTGGGTATTTCGGTAGTGGGCTTGGAAGTAGGCTTTATCTATGCCTACAAAATAGGCTGGCAGGTCAGCACTACCTCATTGCTTCAAAGTGCGATTTTATCAGTAGCGTTAATTTTTGTCGGTGCTCTTTTGTATCACGAATCGATAACTATCAGCAAATTATTAGGAGCATTGCTGTGCTTGGCAGGATTATATTTCATTAATTCTTGAAATAGCGGAAATATTGTGCTAGGATATTTTTAGAAAAGCTGATAAATCTCAAAAACGAGGTGTTTGAAATGGCAAATGAAAATAAAAAAGATTTTAACGCTATGCTTCATGATAGCAAGGATATGCCCAAAATGCAAATAGTCACCGATCAAAAAACTATTGCCAAATATGGTGGCGATAAAATGTATTTTGCTCCACCCATAGCCTATGATGAGGTGATGAAACAAATCCCCTTTGGCAAAGTAATTACCACCGGCAAAATTCGTGAATATTTTGCCACAAATAACAATGCCGATTTTACCGAGCCGATAACTGCCGGCATTTTTATCTCGATTGCCGCGTGGGCAAGCTCTCAGAGGGCGAATGATCAGACACCATATTGGCGTACTTTAAAAGCCGATGGCGAGTTAAACGAAAAATATCCCGGTGGTATCGCAGCTCAAAAGCAGCAACTAGAGCAAGAGGGGCACATTATTATCCAAAAAGGGCGCAAAAAAATCAGATATTTTGTCCAAGATTATGAAAAAGCACTTTTTGTGCTTGATGAGTTAGAATAAAATAATTTAGTCTTTTGAATCCCGAAAACCATTGAAAATACAAGGCTCTTTTGAGGAAAAACGCATAAAGTAATATAAATTATTCAATATACTCTCAAAAGAGCCTCTATTTGTCCATATTTACTTTAGAGAATTTTATAAAAAGGGCAATAAAAGTAGATTTACATTTGTGCGAGTGTGGTTATATTCGCTTTGCTTGCTACTACATGAAAATGTAGATTAGGCGATATTACAGGCAAATATTTATAAAGTTGATTTTTGTGTAAAAAGCAGATTTTTGCCGAACACACTTGACAAAAGGTAGCATACTACTTATAATATTAGTAGCATGCTACCAATATTGTAGGAGGAGATTATGAATACTGATAGAATTGCGGCTTTAATAAAAATAGCATCGATTGAATTTG
>CAYTOM010000034.1:0-8083 GCA_964439335.1 uncultured Peptococcaceae bacterium
TAGGTATTAGGGTAAGTATTAAAGCGTATGCCGATATATTTTGCCTAATCCTCGGCAATTATCACACTCTGTGGATAGATATTTCGAGAGTGGCTGCCCCTTTTTTTGCCTGGTTAATTCAAATAAACCTAAGGCACTCCAGCCCTCCAAGCTAACCTTTAAACGATCGGTACTAATTGCACCGGCTAAGGCTTGGCGTACCTTGTCCCGACTGCTATCGTTTTTCATATCGACAAAATCAATAATGATAATGCCACCCAGATTGCGCAAGCGTATTTGTCGAGCGATTTCTTTAGCAGCTTCGATATTTAACTCGGTAAAGGTATCCTCTGTATCGGAAGCTGAAAAGGTGCCACTATTGACATCTATGACTACCATGGCTTCTGTTTCTTCGATAATCAAATATCCTCCGCTCGGAAGAGCTATTTTACGCTGCCAAGCCGATTTTAACTGCATTTCTAAGTAAAATTTTTTGATGATATAGTCTTTATCTCGCCAAAAAATCGGTGTTTTTTCGGTATTAATTTCCGCTAGCATTTCGTAGACATTTTCATCATCGGTCCAGATAGCCGTCACATCATTACTTAAATCACGCAGCAAAGCCTCCGGTAGTGACGCCGCTTTATATAGCAGACGCCCATTTTTAGCTGAGGAGATGCTCTGCCATTTAGCTAATAATTTATCGTAGTCCTGCTGCCAGGCTGTGCTGTCGGCTTTGACTGCACCGGTACGCAAAATAATGCCGGTATTCGCTGCTAATTTTAGGTTTTGCAGCTCTTTTTGCATTTTATCGCGCAATTTTTCGTCTGCTATTTTGCGTGAGACACTGCGCTGCTCACAATTAGGCAAAAAAACGGCATATCTACCCGGCAAGGATATTTTCATTGTTAATGTCGGTCGTTTGTCCCCGATGGCTTCTTTGACTACTTGGACAATGATTTCCTGCCCTACTTTTAAAAGGCTCCTGATATCGCAATTATTGTTATCTATCCCATCTTTGATGACTTCTTTGGCATAAATAAAGCCTTTTTCTATGCCTAAATCGACAAATGCCGCTTGTAATCCTACGACTATTCGCTCTACTTTGGCGATATAAATATCACCGCTTTGCACCTTGGCTATATCAGGCGGATAATATTCGCATAATTTCCCCTCTGAAAATACTGCCGCACAATTGCCCTGCTCTAAAAAAGCCAATTCGTATTTCATGGTCTAGACCTCCAGCGGATTGGACATTTGGTCATCTTTAACAGCATATAATTCGATACGACTGATGCTGATTATTTCACAATCAGTTAATTTATCAGTCACCAGCGAAATAATCTCCTGCGGTTTGACATTACCGCTATTGCCATTTTGCACGATAAAATCCAAAATGATCTGCGATTGATTGAGCGTACCCTCTAAAGTATATAGCCAAGGTCTGATATCCATAGTTTTTTCGGTGCGACTGTTTTTTTTGCGCCGACTGACCTCAATAGTTTCCTGAGCTAAAATAACACTAATTATTTCATCTAACTCATTTTTCTCAATGGCACTGCTTGGTTCAAGGATGGCTCGATAGGCGGCACGCTCGACAATATTCATAATAGCCGGTGCATCTTTGCTCAATTCTCTGATCGCATAAATTTCGATTGCCGGTGGTAAATTAGCTTTTAAAGCCGAAAAAATTTCCTCTATCGGTAGAGTTTCGTCAAATTCGATATCGACATACTCCCCCTCGCTGGTTAGTCCTACCGGCAAAGCCGAGCTAAAGGAAAGTTTGGGGTGCTTATTATAGCCTTGGCTATAGGATAGTGGCAATTTGCTACGACTGATAGCACGCTGCCAAGCACGAAGCATATCTAAATGAGATAAAAATTTACCGGCTTCGGTTTCGCCGAATTTTATTCTACATATCACCGGGCTTTCCTCCTCGCAAATCTAGTTTTACGCCTCGATCCGGGCAGATACCGCAGCCTCCACAGACGCCGAAACGGCAATCGGGAGTAACTTGGGCTTTCATCGCTTTTTGATGCTCACGAATTAAAAAGCTCTTTCTGACTCCGCAATCGATATGATCCCATGGCAAAAGCTCATCATAGGGGATTTTGCGATAAGCATAAAATTCCGGATCGATACCGCATTCCTCAAACGCTTCCATCCAGGAATCGAAATCAAAAAATTCGCTCCAGCCGTCCATCTTGCAGCCTTTTTCCCAGGCTTTGAGCAATACTTGGCTCAATTTACGATCTCCTTTGGCAAAGATAGCCTCTAAAAAGCTCAATTCGGAATCGTGATAATTATAATCAACGCGTTTGTTTTTTATCAAATCACGCAGATATCTCTGCCGGCGTCTTAATTCCGTCATGGAAATCTGGGGCTCAAACTGAAAGGCGGTAAAAGGTTTCGGCACAAAGCACGAGACGCTGATATTGACCTGCGGTGGCTGAGGGACATTACCCTTAGCATGACGCACTTCATCGCCGATAGTTAAGACCGTAAAGCCTAAATTAGCGATACCGGCTAAATCCTCGTCAGTCTCCGTAGGCAATCCCATCATAAAATATAATTTGACTTTGCTCCAGCCGTTTTCAAAAATACTGTAGCTGACATCGACTAAATTTTTTTCGGTTACTCCTTTGTTGATGACATCACGCAGTCGTTGGGTGCCTGCCTCCGGCGCAAAGGTGATGCTGGAGCGTTTAAATTTCTGCACTAATTGGGCTAAATTGACCGAAAAGTTGTCGACACGCAATGATGGCAGGGACACCGAAATATTACGCTTTTCCAAATCATCGGTTAGCGCTGTCAATAGTCCATAAATGCAAGTATGGTCACTGGTGCTTAACGAGCTTAACGATACATCGTCATAGCCGGTATTTTGGATAATATTTAACGCCTGCTCCTTTAATTCCTCGATAGATTTTTCTCTGACCGGTCGGTACAATACGCCCGCTTGGCAAAAGCGGCAGCCTCTGGTGCAACCACGCAAGACCTCTAAGACCGCCCTATCATGTACGACCTCTAAATACGGCACGATAGGCTTAGTAGGAAAATAAGCCCCCTCCATCGTCTTGAGCATTCTTTTTTTGATTACACGCGGAGCTTTAGCGTGAATGGGCTCAAAGGATTTTAAACGACCATCATCGTAATAAGTAGCTTCGTAATATTCCGGGATATAGACTCCCTCGATATCGACTATTTCCTCTAAAAATTCGGCGCGCACCATTTTGCCATGGTGCTTTTGGAGATGCTTTTGCCAGATAGCATAAATCTCCATATTGACCTCTTCGCCCTCACCGATGATAAAGAAATCCGCAAAATCAGCTAATGGCTCCGGGGTATAGGCGCAGGGCCCTCCCATAAAAATGATAGGGTCATCATCATTGCGATCCTGACGCAAAGGCGCAATGTGTGCTAAATCCAGCATATTGATAATATTGCTGTAGCTCATCTCGTACTGCAAAGTAAAGCCGATACCATGAAATTTATTTAGCGGCTGATAGGATTCTAAACTAAAAAGAGGTATTTCCTCCTCTCTGAGCAATTCCTCCATATCTTCCCATGGAGCAAAGACTCGCTCCATTAAATATTTGCTTTCGCTGTTGGCTTGTTGGTATAAAATATTTGAGCCTAAATGACTCATGCCTATTTCATAAATATCAGGAAAGGCAAAAACTAAATGCAAATCAGTTTCTGCCCAATCTTTATGCACCGCATTTAATTCTTCGCCTTGGTAGCGCAAAGGCTTTTCGACTTTAGGCAAAATATGCATCGCTACATATCTCTTTAAATCTTCACCTGATAAATTTTTTCCCATATTGACGGTACTGCTCACTATGTTTCCTCCATTTGTGCAAACTAAATGCAAATCAAATCTTTTAATTGGGCATAGGTCTTTTCACCGATGCCATTCACATTCATTATTTCCTCTGTCGAATAAAACGAACCATATTTCTCGCGATAATCAATAATTGCTTGGGCTTTGATTTCACCGATACCGGGTAGAGCAAGCAGTTCTCCTTTGCTGGCGGTATTTAGGTTGATTAAATCTTTTGCCGATTGAGCTGTCGGTGTAGTAGTGGTAGCATTGGTAGTATTTGTTTTATTGCTACTATCAGCAGTCTGAGCAATATTTTGCTCATTTGCTGCGGTATTTTCAGCTGTGTCAGTTATCTCAGCTGTAGTATCTAAAACTGAAGCATTGGCTAATTCAATCAGACTGGCTTGAGCTAATTGTTCGCGATACATCTGCAAGGTAGCAAATTTATCGCCCACGATAAAGCTCAGGATAATTGCCACAATTAAAATCACGATATAGGTCTTTGGCAGCTTGGTATTTTGCATAAATCTCAACCTCTGAGTAGTAATCTCTGAATTTTTCCCATTTAGCGCAACTGGGCTAAAAGACTGCTGGCACCTAATCTCTCGGCGCCGGCGGCAATCATTGCCTGGGCGTCCTCGATAGTTCTGATTCCACCGGCAGCTTTAACTTTGACATTTTTTGCGACATGCTCGCGCAATAAGCGGACATCCTCTACTGTCGCGCCATGCTTACCAAATCCGGTACTGGTTTTAATGAAATCGGCACCGCTAGCCGAAACTATTTCGCAGAGTTTGATTTTTTCATCTTCAGTTAAATAGCAGGTTTCAATGATTACCTTTAAAATATGCCCCTGACAAGCGGCTCGTACTGCTCTGATTTCGTTTAAAACGGCATCAAAACGCCCGTTTTTCACATGGGTCAGATTAATAACCATGTCTATTTCATCGGCACCGTCTTTGATAGCTTCCAAGGTTTCATTAAATTTGACACCTTTAGTCATATAGCCGTTGGGAAAGCCGATTACCGTACAAACTGCCAAATCAGACTGTAAGTAAGAACGCAAGTAAGTTTTGGCTTCTTTTACATAGCACGGAGGGATACAGACCGATGCTGCCTGCATCTGTACTGCTTCATTGCACAAAGCACTGATTTTATCCCAGTCCGCACAGACATCTAACAAGGTATGGTCTACTAAATGGGCAATTTCTTTTTTATCCATGATACGCTCCTTATTTTTACCGGTTGTTCAAATTATGCTGAATTTGTTTTCATTATAGCAACCATCATATTAAAATGCAAGATTATCTTTATCCTTACGGCCAGTATGGTCTGGTGATAATGATAACTAACAAAATAATTTGCGCGATAAATATCGCCGGTATGCCATATTTAAATTTATTGTGCAAAGTTTTGTGATGAAAATGCTGCATTCCCAGCCAAATGCCAATACTCCCCCCAAAAGCTGCTGCTAAAAACATTCTGCTTTCCGGAATACGCCATTTATTTTTGCGAGCTTTTCGTTTATCATATCCCATCAATATAAAGCTAAAGACATTGATAACGATGAGATAGATAGACAAGAATTTCATAACTATTGCCATATTTTCTCCTTTTTATCCTATTTATCGCTGATTATTGTTCATTAAGCATTTGTAAAAATTCCGCTTCGCTTAACACAGTTATGCCCAATTCCTGAGCTTTAGTCAATTTAGAGCCGGCATTTTCTCCGGCAATGACATAGTTAGTCTTTTTGCTGACGCTAGAAGTCGCCTTGCCACCTAGGGCTTCAATTTTTTCCTGGGCGGTTTTTCGCTCCATAGAGGATAATGTGCCGGTGAGGACAAATGTCTTGCCGCTAAAAAGTGCGTTAGCTTGGATTGCCTCTTGCTTTTCCTCCATTGTGATACCTGCATTGGCTAGGCGCTCTAAAAATTCTATATTTCTGCTTTGAGCAAAATATTCGACGACACTTTGCGCTATTTTCGCACCGATAGCCTCAATAGCTACCAATTCCTCGTAGGTGGCTTGGGCTAAAGCAGGGATTGACTGAAACATTTTTGCCAGTGTTTTCGCCACAGTAGAGCCAACCAAAGGAATACCTAAAGCAAAAATTAACGCCGCTAAAGAGCAATTCTTGCTTTTTTCCAAGCTCTCCAGCAGATTATCGGCAGATTTATCACCCATGCGCTCGATAGTTAAAAGTTCTTCTTTGGTTAGATAGTACAAATCGGCACTGTCTTTGATAAGTTTGCTTTGATAGAGCTGGTTAATTACCGCCGGTCCTAAGCCATCGATATTCATGCCATCACGCGAAGCAAAATGAATAATCCCCTCTCTAACTTGTGCCGGACAGTGCAAATTATTGGGGCAGCGCACAGCAGCCTCGCCCTCTAGCCTGATTAGCTCTGTACCGCACTCCGGACAAATATGCGGAAAATGAAATACTTGCTCCGTACCGGTGCGTTTATCTTTGTCCACTGCTACTACAGCCGGAATTACTTCGCCGGCTTTTTCAATGATGACCGTATCGCCAATCATAATTTCTTTTTGCGCGATGTAATCCTCATTGTGCAGAGTAGCTCTGGAAATCGTGCTGCCAGCTAATGGTGTAGGTGTTAATACCGCTACAGGCGTGACGACACCGGTGCGTCCTACTTGGACGATGATATCCTCCAGTTTGGTTTTTTGCTGCTCCGGTGGAAATTTATAAGCAATCGCCCAGCGTGGATTTTTCGCACGATAGCCTAACTTTTCCTGGTAAGCGATACTATTTACCTTGATAACCATACCGTCGATATCGTAATCCAATTCATGGCGATGTTCGCCTTTTTGGCGACAATATTCTACAATATCGTCGATATTGGAGCTGATAAAAGGCTCTGAAACGGTAAAACCCTGGCTTTTCAGATAGTTTAGGCATTCGCTTTGACTTTGGGGATTATCTACTCCCTCTAAATAAAGCAAATTATAAATAATGGCGCGCAAATCACGCTCCGCAGCTATTTTCGGATTGAGCTGGCGGATAGAGCCGGCAGCAGCATTGCGCGGATTAGCTAATAATGGCTCGCCGTTTTCCTCACGCTGCTTATTAATTCTGGCAAATGAAGCACGCGGTAAATAGACCTCGCCGCGAGCTTCCATGATGTGGGCTTTATGGCGTAATTTTAAGGGGATATTTTTTACCGTACGGATATTGGCAGTGACATCTTCGCCTATATAGCCGTCACCTCTGGTCGCTCCCATTATTAATACTCCGTCTTCATAGCTGAGAGCAATGGATAAGCCGTCGATTTTATACTCTACGACATATTCCACCACATCTACGCCCAAATCGCTTTTTACTCTACGGTCAAATTCACGCAAATCGTCCTCGTTATAGCTATTGCCCAAGCTCAGCAAAGGATTGCGATGGGTATAGCTCTGAAAGGCACTCAATGCCTCTCCGCCAACTCTTTGCGAGGGAGAATCAACAGTTAATAATTCCGGATGATTCTTTTCAATATCCAAAAGTTCCTGCATCATTTGGTCGTATTCATAGTCGCTGATTTGCGGATCATCTAAAACATAATAGAGATAATCATTTTCCCTGATTTTTTCCTTTAATTCCTCTAAATGCTTACTTAGCTCATTCATCAATTTCACTCCTTATGCTCGCTTGATCGGCGCATATTTGGCAATCAATGTTTTGATGCCCAAATTGGGAAAGGCTACATTGTACTCTAAATCATCGCCGGAGCCTTTGACACTGATTACGACTCCTACGCCCCATTTATTATGAGCTACTTTGTCACCGATATTAAATTTCTCGATTTCCGCAGCAGTTTTGGCTTTAATCGGAGTTTGAATTCTATTAGTCGTTTGGGGCGATTGTCCAAAAGATTTGCGTTTTGACAAATCGTTAATTAAATCGGTAGGTATTTCCCCGATAAAACGGCTGGGCAAATTGCGATTGGTCCTGCCATACATCATATGTGCCAACGAACGGCTCATAATTACCTGCTCTTTGGCTCGGGTAATCGCTACATAGCATAAACGACGCTCCTCCTCCATTTCACTTTCTGCCATGGTCGCAATGCTGCGAGCATGGGGAAAGATATTTTCCTCCATACCGACGATAAAGACAATCGGAAATTCCAAGCCTTTGGCTCCGTGCATGGTCATAATTGTGACGGTGTTTTCTTGGTCAGTTAAATTATCTAAATCGGTATATAAAGCTACCTCGGATAAAAATTGGCTTAAATTGTCTTTATTCGGCTCATGCTCGCGGTCAAAAGC
>CAYTOM010000035.1:0-8069 GCA_964439335.1 uncultured Peptococcaceae bacterium
CTCAAAAGGCAACATTGTTAGCATATCATAGAATGCATCTAAATTGCAACCATAATATGCAGGAAAATTAAAAAGTTTTTTTAAATAAGTATGTGCTTCGTCCTTATCTCTCAAATATCGGCAGTCGATCTCTATTTTCATAATTCCTCCTATGGCTCACCATACAAAAGTTCAAAGCTCTCATAATGATCCTCAGTATAGTAAATCAAGCCATCATTAGAATATACGATGCGCTTGGCGCCTCTTGCGGTAGCACCTAGGGTATCTATATCGCACTCATACCAAGTGCGTCCCTTTTTATCCGGCAATAGCTCCTCATAATTACCAAATTTATCACCGCCGATACATTTACCCGGGCAGTATTTCTCTAATTCGCCCCCGGGCCAGCCGGCTTTTTTCGCGGTAGCTTTCGTGATATAATTATCCGGCAAATGCCCATAGGTATCTATATATAAAGCGACATCATCTTTAGAATCATATATCCCGTCCTCGGCAATTTCTACTACATCTGCCGGAGCACTTGTGCCTGAGCCTGTCCCACTAATCACAGTCACGACTGCTACATCATCACTGCAACCGGTTAGCCCTGTTAATAAAAAGACAGTTAATAATAAAAACGCCGCTACTTTTTTGCTTTTCATCATTCTGTGCATGATTGCTGTCAATTCTTTCATCATTATTCAGTCTCACCCTCTTGCATTTTTTGCTGATATTTCTTGGCTAATGCTTTATTTACCGCCTCCGGCACAAACGCACTGACATCGCCGTTTAAGCTGGCTATATTGCGAATCATGCTGGAGCTGAGATAAGAATAATCATTGCTTGCTGCAAAAAATACCGTCTCAATATTATTATCAAGTGCTTTATTAAACGATGCCATCTGCATCTCATAGTCAAAATCACTGACCATTCTCAAGCCTCTGATAATTGCCTGCGCTTCGATTTCCTTGGCATAATGGACTAATAACCCCTCAAAGCCCTCCACGCGGACATTAGCCAAATCCTTGGTACATTCGCGCAATAATTCGACACGCTCCTCATAGGTAAAAAGCGTATTTTTATAATTATCCTTGGCTACTGCCACTACTATCTCGTCAAAAATATTTGCTGCTTTTTTTAGGACACTGATATGTCCGTAAGTCACCGGGTCAAATGTCCCCGAATACACTGCTCGTTTCACAATATTCCTCCTTTTTGGCACTATGAGCCAGTTTGGCGGCAGCCGCCGCGGCAATCGCCGCTACCAAATCGTCCGCAAAGGTATTGACCCTGCTTGTATCGCCGTCCAGCTCACCCACCAAGCCTATTTTCAGCTTATCTAAATATCCAAAACCGGTTACACCGATCGTCCCGTAAATATTGGTAATTGCCATACCTAAAACTTCATCTATCCCATAGAGCGACTCATCATTTCTGACCGCCTCCAACAATCCCAGCGGCAAATCGCCTCTTTCTGCGGCAATATCCAGAGCCAGACCGCTAAGTATCGCATACTGGACATCGCGCTTGGCTAGCACACTATCTACCGCCTGCTCACACAGGGAAATTGTCAAATCGGGATAATAATTTCTTTGCAAAAAATACACCAGCTCGGCAATTTTGGCTATCGTAATATTTCTGCTCGCCAATAAAGCAATAGTTTCATTTTTCATCATCTGCACCCCCTTTAGGCTTTAACAAAGCTCCGAACAAATAAATATATACCTTTATATGCTTATATGCTCCTCTCACCTAAAGTGTGCTGATTATTTAATTTTTTATTCTTTACTCTTTGATAGAAATATTTTCGACGCCTAATGCTTGGGCTAAACGCATATAAAGCTCATTATCATCTGCTACCCAATACATCTGCGGCACCAAAACCATTTTCTTTTTCGCCGCATAGTACAGATACACCGGATACTCCCCGGGATAATCAGCTAAAATCTGCAAAATATCATCACGCAATTCTTCCTCAGCTAATTTTAAATAATTTTTTATCTTGGCTTTGGCTGCTAATTCGCGCTCGTTTTGCCCAAGTGGTGCTTTTTTAACCGTATTTTCCTCATTGAGTACGGTAGTTTGCTCCAAAAGCCGTATTTCCTCAGCGAAAAATTTCGGCGTTTCCTCCTGATAATTCACGCGCCCTTTGACTAAAACTATTTTATCATTTTCTAAAAAAGGGCGATTATTAGCTAAATTGCGTGGAAAGACCAACATTTCAATACTGCCGGATAAATCCTCTAAAGTAGCATATGCCATACTCTCACCCTTTTTCGTCGTCGAAAATTTCACCGCAGACAAAATACCGCCAAGCCACAGCTGCTTTTGATCCTCCTCTGCCGAGATGCTCCCAATTGAAAGCGAAGTTTTCTCGTTTAAAAGCACTTGATACTCCTGCAAAGGATGCCCACTCAGATACATACCCAGCATTTCTTTTTCCATCGCTAAAATTTCATTAGTCGTAAACTCCCCACACTGGGGTAGTTTTATCGGCTCATAGCCCTGATTATCATCATCAGCAGTCAAATCAAAAAGTGACATTTGCTTGCTCATACGGCGTTTTTCCAATTCTAAGCCTTGGGCTAAGCATGGCTCTATAATCGCTAATTGTTGTGCTCTGCTCCCGGGCAAATTACTGAAAGCACCGCCTTTAACCAAGCATTCTAAGACCTTTTTATTAAAACTGTGCAAATCTACGCGCATACAAAAATCCTGCAAGGAAGTAAATTTGCCGCCTTTTTCTCGCTCCTCAATAATCGCCGCAATCGGATTTTTACCGACACCTTTAATCGCGCCTAAACCAAAGCGGATATTTTTACCGTCACTGGTAAAATCCTCGCCACTGATATTGATATCCGGCTCTAAGACCTCGATACCCATACGGCGACATTCGGCTACATAGAAAGTCACCCGATCGATACTATCCATGACACTGGTCAATAATGCCGCCATATATTCACCGGGGTAATGTGCCTTTAAATACGCTGTCTGAAAAGCCACGACCGCATAGGCGGCACTATGACTTTTATTAAAGCCATAACCGGCGAAATATTCAATCAGCTCAAATATCTTTTCGGCGGTAGCTTTTTCGATATTATTAGCCAACGCTCCATTGATAAACTGTTCCTTTAAACCGGCAATAATCTCCGGCTTTTTCTTGCCCATCGCACGACGCAACAAATCTGCCTCGCCCAGCGAAAATCCTGCCAAGGAACTGGCGATACGCATGACCTGCTCTTGGTACAAAATAACGCCATAAGTTGGTTTTAAAATCGGCTCCAGCAAAGGATGTAAATATTCTATCTCTTTGCGCCCATGCTTGCGCTCGATAAAATCATCAGCCATGCCACTGCTCAGCGGTCCCGGGCGGTATAACGCTACCAACGCAATAATTTCCTCTAAATGAGTCGGAGCTAATTCCTTTAAAATCGCTCTCAGACCGTTGCCCTCCATCTGAAAGACACCAATCGCATCACCGCGGCACAAAAGCTCATAGCTTTGCGGATCATCCATATCTATTTTCGTAAAATCGACTTTAACACCATGATTTTTATAGATAGCATCGATTGCTTTATTGATAACTGTCAAGGTGCGCAAGCCCAAAAAGTCCATCTTTAAGAGCCCCATTTCCTCGACATTTTC
The DNA here is from genome assembly GCA_964439335.1 of uncultured Peptococcaceae bacterium. Taxonomy (GTDB): domain Bacteria; phylum Bacillota; class Peptococcia; order Peptococcales; family Peptococcaceae; genus QAKL01. The sequence continues at coordinate 3,625 of CAYTOM010000035.1, forward strand.
TTTAGCCAGCTGGGTGATGATATTACCGTCATTGGTTAATTGCAACGGCAAATAATACTCTAGCGGTTTTTCGGAAATCACCACTCCGGCGGCATGAGTGCCGGCGTGCCTGGGCAAGCCCTCTAATTTCTGCGCCATCAAGACCATGTCCTTGATTTGCTCGTCCTGCTCCATCAAAGTGCGCAATTCCTGCGAGGAATCAATCGCTTTTTGAATCGTGATATTTAATTCCATCGGAATTAGCTTGGAGACTTTGTTGACCGTAGTTAAGGGGATATTCATCACGCGCCCTACATCGCGAACTGCTCCTTTAGCCGCCAATGTACCAAAAGTAATAATTTGCGCTACATGATCCAATCCATAGCGCTTAATGACATAGTCAATGACCTCGCCTCTACGCTCGTAGCAAAAATCAATATCAATATCCGGCATACTGACACGCTCCGGATTTAAAAATCTTTCAAAGAGCAAATCATATTTTAGCGGATCAATATCCGTAATATGCAAAACAAAGCTAACTATACTACCGGCTGCCGAGCCACGCCCAGGCCCTACATAAATACCATGCTCACGCGCAAAATTGATAAAATCCCAAACTATCAAAAAATAGCCGGTATAGCCCATTTGCTTGATTACGCTCAGCTCATAATTAAGCCTGTCATAGTGGGCATCACTTACTTCGCTATAGCGCTCATGTAGCCCTTTTAGGCATAATTCGTCTAAATAGCTCTCCAGAGTATAGCCCTCCGGGACATCGAAAATCGGCATATGATTTTCCCCGAAAGTAAATTCAAACTCGCATTTATTGCTAATCTCGACTGTAATATCCAAAGCCTCCGGATATTCGCCCAAAGCCTGCGCCATTTCCTCGTAGCTTTTGAGATAATATTCGTTGCCATCAAAACGCATACGATTGGTATCTGCCAAGGTTTTGCCCGTCTGGATACACAGCATTACATCCTGCATCTGAGCATCCTCGCGGTAGACATAGTGATTGTCATTCGTCGCTACCAAAGGTACACCGCACTCCCTGCTCAAAGTAGCCAATGCCTTGTTCACCGTCTGCTGCTCCACAATACCATGGTTTTGCAGCTCCAGATAATAATTACCCTCGCCAAACAAATTTTTATACCACAGGATATCATCCTTGGCTTTAGCTAAATCATCATTCAAAATATCATGCGGTATCTCACCTGCCAAGCACGCGGATAAATCTATCAAGCCCTCATGATACTTTTCCAATAGCTCTCTGTCAACTCGTGGTTTATAGTAAAACCCCTCTAAATACGCCTGACTGACCAAATGTGTCAAATTGCGATACCCTATTTCATTTTTGACCAAAAGCACCAAATGGTATGGCGAATCATCACGCCCGATTTTGTCAAAACGGCTTTTCGGAGCGACATAGACCTCGCAGCCAATAATAGGCTTAATGCCCTCTTTTTTGCACGCCTTGTAAAAATCTACTACACCATACATCACTCCATGGTCAGTGATTGCCAATGCCGGCATTTCTAATTCTTTCGCCCGTTTTACCAAGATATCTATCTTGCCTGCGCCATCCAACAAGCTGTACGCTGTATGGGTATGCAAATGTACAAATTCAGCCATAGCGTCCTCCTTATGCTCTTAATCTTGGGCTACCAGTTATGCTTTTTCATATAGCCTGTCACCAATCCGCCTATCCGTCCTGCCTCGACGCTGGTCAATTCGCCCCAGCCATACTGCCGAATTTTGGCTCCATAGCCCAATTCCTCGGCTATCTGTCGTTTCAAGACATCTTTACCATGATAAAGTTTATCCATATTATCACCTCAACAGCTATTATGCCCCAAAGTGATTATTTTACTTATGTACAGATAAATGCCGATAAAAATCGGCATTTTCTCATAATCCTAAAATTATTTTTGCGAGTCCCGCATAAATCAATAATCCTACTATGTCACTGGTCGTACTGATAAACGGTGCCGAAGCTACTGCCGGATCAATTTTTAACTTGCGTAAAACTAACGGCACTACTGTACCTACAGTTGCCGCAGTAAACATACTGCATAGCATAGCTGCGCCGATAACTATCCCCAGCATAATACTACCCTGCCAAATATACGCTGCCATAGCTACGATTATACCGACTACCAAGCCCAAAGTAATACCTATCCCGCTCTCACGCAGAATAGTTTTTATCGTTTCCATTCCCACTGCATCACCGGTCGCAATACGGCGGACTGTTACCGTCGAGGACTGCGTGCCGACATTACCTGCCATACCGATAACTAGCGGTACAAAAAAGGTCAGTGCCATGACCTGCACCCATTGTGTTTCATAAAAGCTCAGTACACTACCGGAGCACAATCCACCGATAATCGTTATCAAAAGCCACGGTAAACGCGACTTGACCGCTGTCGAAAACTTGCCCAAGCCATTATCGTCATCGTCCTCCGCCAAGCTCGTACCTGCCATTCTCAAAAAGTCCTCCGCAGCCTCATCATGAATGACATCGATGACATCATCGACCGTGACTATACCGCGCAAAACCATTTCGTCATCAACGACCGGAATAGCAATAAAATTATACTTACTGACGACATTGGCGACATCTTCCTGGTCGTCATTGATATTCACATAGCGTACCTCTGACCACATAATTTCGGAAATATTGGTCAATGGTTTGGCGACAATCAATTCTCTTAAAGACAAAACTCCCACCAAATGCTCTTTGGAGTCGACGACATACAAATAATAAATCGTCTCCGCATCAGGAGCCTGCTCTCTGATCATCTCAATAGCCGCCGCTGCTGTGACATGCGCCGGCACCGCCACATACTCCGTAGTCATCAAACCACCGGCAGTACGCGGGTCATAGTTCATCAATTCCTGGACTTCCGAAGCGTCCTCATCAGTAAATAATTCTAAGACAGCCTCGCGGTCTTTTTCGTCCATCTCGTTGATCAAGTCCGCCGCATCGTCCGAGGACATCTCATTGACGATATCGGTAGCCTTGTTTTCCGGCAACTCAATCAAAATTTCAGCCGCTAATTCTGAATCCTCTAATTCATTTAAAACTAAAGCCGCATCCTCCGGCTCTAAGAGCTTAATTAAGCGTTTTTGATCCTCACGATCATCCATCTGCTGGACGATCTCCGCAATATCCGCAGGCTGCTGACGATATAAATAATCGCGTAATTCTCGCATTTCACGCCTAGCCTGCTCTTTAGTTATAGATTTCTCGTTTCTTTCCTCGTCTGCCACAGCAATGCCTCCCTCAGTGAACAGCCATGAATATACTGTTTTTCAATTTTTCTCTCAACCAATAAAATACATCGAGGAATACTATCCACAGCTGACCACCTCCGTTCGGCTTTATCGCCATTAATACAATTCATTATATCCTAAGCCGGAAAGGACTTGCTTTTTATTGCGCCAATCCTCTCGCACTTTGATCCACAATTTCAAATAAACTCTTTCACCCATTAAATATTCGATATCGCTACGCGCCATAATGCCGATTTTTTTCAGCATAGAGCCACCCTTGCCGATGATAATGCCCTTTTGCGAATCTCTTTCGACATAGATACACGCCTCTATCTGCATTTTGCCGGTTTTATCTCGCTCCATATTCTCGACAAAAACCGCAATACTGTGCGGTATCTCATCACGAGTCAAAAGCAAGACCTTTTCTCTGATAAGCTCGGAAATAACTATCTCTAACGGCTGATCAGTTACCGCATCCTCCGGATAATACTGCGGTCCCTCCGGCAAATATTGGCTTGTCACCTCGACCAATTTCGTGACATTGTCACCTTTTAACGCGGATAAGGGGAATATTTCCGCAAAATCGCCCTTTGCCTGCCATTTGAGTATTAATTGCCCAATTTCCTCCGGGCTTAGCTTATCGACCTTGTTCAGCAATAAAAATACCGGTATCCCGCTATTCATCACTTGATTCAAGACATACTCCTCTCCGGTACCTGCCGGAACCGAAGAATCTACCAAATAATAAATCAAATCCACATCATCTAAGGTTTTTTCCGCCGTTTCCACCATATATTCGCCTAATTTATGCTTAGGCTTGTGAATGCCGGGAGTATCGACAAAAACTATCTGCACCTCGTCTTGGGTATAAATACCGGTGATACGATTGCGCGTAGTCTGAGGTTTGTCAGATACAATCGCTATTTTACGATCCAATATTTGATTGAGCAAAGTTGATTTTCCGGCATTCGGTCGACCAATCATCGCTACAAAACCGCTTTTCATCGTTTATCCTCCATATCATCCTTTAAAAAGCTCTCGTCAAAGCTATCGGGCAATAATGCCGCTACCGTAGTTAATTGCTTTTTCTCTTTGCCAACCAGCAACAGCTCCATATGAGGAGCCAGCTCTGCCATGACCTGCCTGCACGCCCCACAGGGGACGATTACTTTGGCAGTATCGGCACAAATAGC
>CAYTOM010000036.1:0-7971 GCA_964439335.1 uncultured Peptococcaceae bacterium
GGATGTGGTGCAAATCCCGACTAATAAGCCGGTTATCCGCTTAGATAAGCCTGATGTGGTTTATCGCACACGCTTGGGCAAGTATAAGGCTATTGCTGATTTGGTCGAGGAATTGCACAAAAAAGGTCAGCCGGTCTTGGTCGGTACGGTTTCGATTGAAATTTCTGAGCTTTTGAGCGAGGTTATCAAAAGAAAAGGTATCCCGCATAATGTGTTGAATGCGAAATTTCATGAGCAAGAGGCAGAAATTATTGCCAAAGCCGGGCAATGGGGTGCGGTAACTATTGCCACCAATATGGCAGGTCGTGGTACGGATATCGTGCTGGGCGAGGGTGTCAAGGAATTAGGCGGTTTATATATCATCGGTACGGAGCGTCATGAATCCAGACGAATTGACAATCAGCTGCGCGGTCGTAGTGGTCGTCAGGGCGACCCCGGTACGACACAGTTTTATATTTCGTTAGAGGATGATTTGATGCGTCGTTTCGGCTCGGATAATATTGCCGGCATGATGGACAAAATCGGCATGGACGATGATATGCCGATTGAAAACAAGATGATTACCAAAAGCATCGAAAATGCACAAAAACGCGTGGAAAGTCGTAACTTTGAGGCTCGTAAGCATGTCTTGGAGTATGACGATGTGATGAATAAGCAGCGTGAGATTATCTATGGTGAGCGTCGTCAGGTATTATTAGAGGCTGATGTCAAGGACAATGTCCTCAATATGGCTGATAAAGTAATCGACGAATTAGTGACCAGAGTAGCAGGTGAGGATGCTTATCCGGAAAGCTGGAATTTAGATACTTTAGACCAAAGCTACGCCAATATCTTTGATGTGGCGCATAGTGTGCCTAGGGATAAGGTAACGGATATGACGGCTGATGATGTGCGTGATTATCTAAAGAATTTGGCACATACACGCTATGAAGAGCGCGAAGCGGAGCTGGGTAGCGAAATGATGCGCAGTTTGGAGCGCATGGTCTTGTTAAAAAATGTCGACAGCAAGTGGATGGATCATTTAGATGCGATGGACCAATTGCGCCAGGGTATTTATCTGAGGGCGTATGGTAATCACAATCCGCTGATTGAGTATAAAAATGAAGCGTTTGATGCTTTCCAAGCGATGATTTATGATATTCAGCAGGATACGGTGTCGATGATGTACCGTATCAAGGTGCAAGTGGTGGAAAAACCGCAAGAACGCACCGATATTTTAAATGCTACGCATGGTGACGAGACTCCGGCGAAAAAGCAGCCCAAGGTAAACAAGGAAAAAGTAGGGCGCAATGACCCCTGCCCCTGCGGTAGTGGTAAAAAGTATAAAAATTGTTGTGGACGCAACCAATAGAAATTAGTGATTAGAAATTAACTGTAGTTTGTAAGTATATTAATTAAGGATGTGACTTTATGGATTTCGAGATTAAAAAGACTCTGGAGGAAGCCAGAGCAATCCTAAAAGATTTGAGGGAGTCTCTTTGACTTCGCTACCAGAGAAAAGAAAATTAAAGAATTAGAGGAATTAAGCGCGGCAGCTGATTTTTGGGACGATCCTGATAATGCACAAAAAATTATGCAGCAAATTACGGCTTTGCGCAGTAAAATAGAGCGTTTTAATGAAGTAAAGAGCCTTTTGGAAGATTGTGAAACTTTATATGAAATGGCGAAAGAATCCGGTGATGATGAGGAATTATTGCAGGAGACTGCCGATAGTTTGAAACCGATGATGCATGAATTGCAGGCATTTGAGTTGGAAACTTTGTTAAATGGGGAATATGATGCGAATAATGCTATCATTTCTATCCACCCCGGTGCCGGTGGTACCGAGGGGCAGGACTGGGCAGAGATGCTTTATCGTATGTATGTCCATTGGGCAGAGAGCCATAAATATGGGGTGACGGTGCTGGATTATTTGGCAGGTGATGAGGCAGGTATTAAAAGTGTGACCTTGCTTATCAAAGGCGAAAATGCTTTCGGCTATTTAAAGGCGGAGCGTGGGGTGCATCGTCTGGTGCGTATTTCGCCATTTGATGCGTCGGGACGCCGTCATACTTCCTTTGCGGCATTAGAGGTAATGCCCGAGGTCGAACAAGATGATTCGATTGAGATTGATCCGAAAGATTTGCGTATTGATACTTATCGCTCGACCGGTGCTGGTGGGCAGCATATCAATACGACCGACTCGGCGGTGCGTATTACCCATATTCCGACAGGGGTCGTGGTGCAGTGCCAAAATGAGCGCTCGCAGATTCAAAATAGAGCGACCGCAATGAAGATGCTGGTCAGTAAATTGGTTGAATTAAAGATTAAAGAGCATGAAAAAGAGATGGCGGCTTTGCAGGGCGAGCAGCAGGATATAGGCTGGGGTAGTCAGATTCGTTCGTATGTCTTTCATCCCTATAGTATGGTCAAGGACCATCGTACTAATGTCGAAAAAGGTAATGTCCAGGCAGTTATGGACGGCGATATCGATGATTTTATCCAAGCATATCTAAAGCAACAGGCTGCTAAGCGTGTGGCAGAGTAAAAGGAGGAGGAAAAATTGAGTATAGCCGATAAATTGGCGACTTTGCCGGATAATCCCGGAGTATATTTGATGAAAAATGCCGAGGGCAAAATTATCTATGTCGGAAAAGCAGTCAATTTAAAAAATCGGGTGCGCTCGTATTTTAGAACTTTACCTCCGGAGGCTTTAAAAACCAAGGCTTTGGTCAGAAATATTGCCGATTTCGAGTATATTATTGTCGATAGTGAAGTCGAGGCATTGGTTTTAGAGTGCAATTTGATTAAAAAGTATCGTCCTAAGTATAATATTAGTTTAAAGGACGATAAAACATATCCGTATTTAAAGATTACCAATGAGGATTTTCCCAGGGTAATTATTACTCGTAACTATTTAAAGGATGGGGGCAAGTATTTCGGCCCCTATCCGTCGGTGACTGTACTGCGTGAGACTTTAGAGTTGTTACGCAGTATTTTTCCCTTTAGGGTTTGTAAGCAACACAAATTTACCAATGAAAGACCTTGCTTGAATTATCAGATCAAGCGCTGCTATGCACCGTGCTGTGGGAAAATATCGAAAGAGGATTATGCGCAGTTGATTGCGAAAATCAATGATTTTTTTGATGGTAAGCACGAGGAATTGCTCGCTGATTTGACTATGCAGATGAATCAAGCTGCTGAGGAGCTACATTTTGAGCAGGCAGCGCGATTGCGTGATCAAATTCGTGGTATCAAGCGGGCGATTAGTGACCAAAAAGCGGTGCTGGCAGGAAATGATGATAAAGATGTCTTGGGTATGGCAATTTCCAGTACGGAAATTATTATGCAGATATTTTTTATCCGCTCCGGTAAAATTGTGGGCAGGGAGAATTATTCTCTGCGCGAGATGACTGATGATAGCGAGAGCGAGATTTTAGCGGCGTTTATCAAGCAGTTTTATTTGGACAATCAATTTGTCCCACCGCATATTTTACTGCCGACCGAGCCTGATGATGCGGCTATTTTGGAGCAGTGGCTCAGCGAAAAGCGTGGGAGCAAGGTCGCTTTTAGTGTGCCGAAAAGAGGACAGCAAAAAGAATTGGTTGATTTGGTGGTGCGCAATGCGACCGAGGAATTGCAGAAAAAAGGCGAAAGAGCCTTGGCTGATAATGAGCGACTTTTAGGCGCCTTAGAGGAATTAAAAGAGGCACTTTATTTGCCTAAATTGCCAAAGCGCATAGAGTGCTATGATATTTCCAATACTCAAGGCACCGAAAGCGTCGCCTCGATGGTAGTGTTTGTCGATGGCAAGGCGAAAAAGGATCAGTATCGAAAGTTTCGCATTAAGACGGTTATTGGACCGAATGACTTTGCCAGTATGAACGAGGTATTGACCAGGCGATTGGGGCATATGGATACTGATGTCAAATTTGCCAAGGATAATCCGGATTTGATTATTGTCGATGGTGGCAAGGGACAATTGGCTTTTGCGGTCAGGGCATTAAATGAGATGGGCTATGGTGATATCCCTATCGCCGGCTTGGCAAAGAAAGAAGAAATTTTGTTTTTGCCCGGGTGTGATGAGGGTGTGTATTTACAGCGCGATTCCCAAGGATTATATTTGGTACAGCGTATTCGCGATGAAGCCCACCGTTTTGCGATTACTTATCATCGGTCGTTACGGGGCAAGCGTAATTTGGCGTCAGTTTTAGATGATATTCCCGGAGTGGGAGCTAAACGCAAGCAAGCACTTTTAAAGCATTTTGGCAGTTTGAGCAAAATTGCGCAGGCTACGAGTGAGGAAATAGCCCAAGTAGAGGGTATAGGCGCAGTTTTGGCAGAGGATATTTATCAATATTTGCAGACGCATCAGGATTTGCAGGAGAGATTAAAGAAAGCAGGTGGAAAAGGATGAAAAACTTTATAGTGAGACTTTTAATCAATGGTATGGCGTTAATGGCGACTGCTACTTTGGTTAGCGGAATTCATGCCAGTGGTTTCTGGGGAGCGATTATTGCGGCGTTGGTTTTAGGTATTGTCAATGCGATTATTCGCCCGGTGTTGATGTTTTTTACTTTGCCGTTGAATGTGATGACTTTAGGCTTGTTTACTTTTGTAGTTAATGCGCTGATGCTGATGCTGACCGGAGCGTTGGTGTCGGGATTTGCGGTTGATGGATTTTTTGCGGCTTTGTTGGGCTCGATAGTTTTGTCGATTGTCAGTGCAATTTTGAGCTGGTTAGTGAAATAGGAGCGAATAGATGCCGATAGGAGCACATATGAGCGTGGCTAAGGGGATAAATACTGCCCTGAGCCACGCTTTAAGTATTAATGCCGATACGATGCAAATTTTTACTCGCAATCCCCGTGGCGGTAAAGCGAAGGAAATTAATTTATCTGAGGCAGAGCAGTTTAAAAATAAAGTGAATGAATTGAATTTTGGTCCTTGGGTGGCTCATGCTCCCTATACAGTCAATTTAGCTTCGGCTAAGGAGGATATTAGATTATTTGGTATTCAAACTATCAAAGAGGATTTGCAACGAGTAGAAATGTGGGGCGGTCATTTTTTGGTGGTGCATAGCGGAGCGCATACCGGTCAGGGAACGAAAAAAGGCTTGGAATTGCTGGAAAAAGCCTTGCTGGAAATTGTGGCGGAGGCACCGCAAGGGGTAAAAATCCTTTTAGAGGGCATGAGCGGTAGTGGCAGTGAGCTGGGTACGAGCTTAGAGGATTTAGCGCAAGTGCTGGATAGGGTGGCTAGTGCTAACTTAGGAGTGTGCTTGGATACGGCGCATTTATTTGCTGCCGGTTATGATGTGCGAGATTGGGATATGGTCTGGGAGCAGGTCACGAAAACTATCGGATCGGATAGTGTAGGTGTGCTACATATGAATGATTCGCTGGTTGATTTAGCTACGCATAAGGATCGCCATGCTCAATTAGGAGCAGGAATGATAGGATTAGAGGCGTTTAGACAAATAATCACCCATGAGTCGGTGAGAGATTTGCCGATTATTTTGGAGACACCGAATGAATTAGACGGTTGGCAAAGGGAAATCGAATTTTTGCGTGCTTGTCGAAATGGTATATAAAAACCTGCACTAAAAAGTGCAGGTTTTTTGTTTAGATATCAGTTAACCGATAAATTTTTGGATATAGCCGACTACAAAGATGAATAAAATCAAGAGTGGCAGGATATACGAGCAGTAGAAACGCAAGGCTTTCGGGAATTTTAAGCCGGTGCCACTGTCAGCTTCGGCAATAAAGTTATCCCAACCCCAACCACGCTTGCTGGTGCAAAAGAGCAAATATAATAAGCTACCTAAGGGCAGTAAGTTGTTAGACACGATGAAATCCTCTAAATCCTGGATAGTAGAGCCGGCACCTAAAGGCGCAAAGTCGCTCCAGAGATTAAAGCCCAAGACGCAAGGCATGGACAAGATGATAATTAAGAATAGATTAACTACGACGGCTTTTTTGCGCTCCCAGCCCCATAAATCCATGGCAAAGCTGATGATATTCTCAAAGACGGCAATAATTGTCGAAAGAGCGGCAAAGCTCATAAAGACAAAGAAGAGCGCGCCCCAAATTTGTCCGGCGGGCATTTGGTTAAAGATATTGGGCAAGGTGACAAAGACTAAACCGGGACCTTGACCGGCATCGATGCCAAAGGAGAAGCAAGCCGGAATGATAACTAAGCCGGCGAGCAAAGCTACAGTTGTATCTAAAGCGCAGATGCTCAAGGCTTCACCGGTTAAGGAACGGTCCTTGCTGATATAGCTACCAAAAATCGACATCGCGCCGATACCTAGGCTCAAGGTAAAGAATGCTTGCCCCATCGCGGCAAAGATGACTTCAAATAATCCTGCCTCGAGCATACGATTGAAATCAGGTACCAAATAGAAAGCGATACCCTCCGAGGCACCGGGCAGGGTGACACTGCGGAAGCATAAAGCTACTAAAATGATGAATAGGAAGCTCATCATTACTTTGGTGATGCGCTCGACACCGTTTTGCAGTCCCAGACTGCATACAAAGAAACCGATAAGAACTGTGACAATCATCCATGCGGTCATATAACCGGGCTGGGAAAGCATGGTGCTAAAAACTCCACCGACTTCATCGGGGGTCAAGCCTACAAATTCGCCGGTGAGCATTTTGACGACATAGGCGAGCATCCAGCCACCGACGGTGGTGTAAAACATCATTAATAAATAGTTGCCTGCCATTGCGGCATAGCCTGTCAGATGCCATTTGCTGCCTTTAGGCTCTAAGACATGAAAGCTGCGAGCGGCAGATTTTTGGCTGGCACGACCGACGGAAAATTCCATGATCATGATGGGCATACCTAAAATGACTAAGAATAAGAGATAAACCAAGACAAATGCTGCACCGCCGTATTGACCGGTGATGTAGGGAAATCTCCAGACATTACCCAACCCGATAGCGCAGCCGGCGGAAATAAGAATAAAATCGTTCACGCTGCATTGCAAAAATCCTCCTTGTAAAAAAGTACAATATCTCTAGCATACCACAGCAAGCAGGTGATGTCAATAATAGCAAACAGTGGTAACTAATCGGTTTTTTTATCGTTTTAATGCAAAATGAATGGGGGAATTCTCGCAAATTTTGTCATTTTTTCTTGATAATTTTACAATTGTATGGTATACTAAAACTTGACCATTGCCTATAGTCGGTGGTGATAACTTTATCTCGGTGATTGATAAACTGTGGAGATAAAGTAAAATATGCGGCAAATAGCCGAGCGGAGGATAAAAATATGAAATGGAAAATTGTTGTAGATTCATCGTGTGATTTGCGAGAGTTAGAGGTAGTTCATAATGAAGAAATCGGTTTTGCGGTAGTACCATTAAAAATTATTGTGGGCGAGCGCGAATTTGTTGATGAAAAGGGCTTAGATATAGAGGAAATGATGGATACGATGGAGAGCTATCATGGCAAGACCAGCAGCTCTGCACCTAATGCCGGTGAGTGGAAAGAGGCATTTAGCGATGGGGATAATGTCTTTGCTATCACAATTACCGGTAATTTGTCCGGTAGTGCGGCTGGGGCATATACGGCGAAGCATTTGCTGGAGGAAGAGGGACAAAAGAAAAATATCAAGGTCATTGATTCGCTTTCGACCGGTCCGGAGATTACTTTATATGTAGAAAAATTGGTCGAATATATCGAGCAGGGGTTATCTTTTGATGAAGTATCAGCAAAAATCGAAAAATATGCGAAAAGTGTGCGTTTGTTGTATGTCTTGGAGAGTTTGGATAATTTGATTAAAAACGGTCGTGTCGGCAAATTAGAGGGCGGATTAGCCGGATTGTTGGGAATTAGAATTTTAGGTACGGCAAGTAACGAGGGCACTTTGGAGTTGTTGCAAAAATGCCGTGGGCAGAAAAAGGTCTATGACCAGATGTTTGAGCGAATGCTGAGCGATGGGTTTAACGGTGGCAAGGTCGTCATCAGCCATTGCTTGAAT
>CAYTOM010000037.1:0-7931 GCA_964439335.1 uncultured Peptococcaceae bacterium
CGCCTCTGCCGCCGAAAATACTGTTTTCTGATTCTTATTATCAAGTTTCATATAGCCAAATATCGCCTTGTCGCTTACCTGAGACACCATTTCTTCGCCTAATCTCAGGGCTATTTTGCGTAAATCGGTATCTAACTTTATCATATATTGTTCTACTGCGGCATCATCATTATCGTTGACCTTTAATTCAGCCAACCACAGGCGAAAAGTGCTGTCAATCCGATGATAAAACTCTCTTTTAGCCTCATCTCCTTTAATATTATCCCCTGAAGCACCTGCTGCTTTTTGCAAATCAATACTCAAACCGGCTACCTTTTGAGCGGCTTTGTTGCATTTTTCGATTTCACCATTAATACTCACCCGCCACTCTTTAGCCGTATCCTCTAACAAGAGCTTGGCTTGAAAGTTTAAACTATCACTAACCGAATCAATTATCGGTAACGAAGTAGGCTGTTCATAATTAAAAATTACCGCCGCATTCATCGTTTTTAGCATATAATCGGGAGATATAGCTTGTTTTCCTAATAATTCGTGATAAAACCATTCTAATACCCCTGCCCTACGATGCTTAATGCCATCCTCCTCGTCTGCATTAGATACAATCGAGCCAAATTCTTGCCAGATCAGTTTACTACGGTCGTATCTTTGTGGTTTAAATTTGTTTTCCTTGGTATTATATCTCCACAGAGTCATCTTCTCTAAAGTGAGATCTTCTTCCTCGAAATATGCTCCTCCGGCAATATGATAGCCTATGACTTGTCCATTTTCTCTGACTAAATAAATACACCTGGATTGCATGGTTAACAGCTCGGCTTGATTGGTTGGTATTTTTACTTTGACACTATTACTGCCATCAGGTGGGAATATTTTCTTTCTCGCTTTTTCATCCCACTCCCAGGACGGTGATTCCAAGTCATCCTTTTCTTCATAGTCAGCTACATAATTAAGCATTAAGGTCTCAAATAAATTATCCCCCTCAATCGCTATCAAATGCAGTTTTCCTACCCAGGGTTGTTTAGGCACTTTCATGGCTTTTTTAGCAGCTATATCATCAAAACACTGCAAATTAATCAGCCAGCGCGCTGCTTGAGCATAGCTTAACGGAATAATTCTGGCTTTATCTCCCATATATCCCACCTGCTCCGTAAATAAGCGGAACTTATTCGCACTTTCTGCAAGTGAACCAATCATTTTGGCGGTACTATACATACTGCCTACATCTTTAGCCTCATTTGATTGATAAAAGGGATACTTATCATCAAACAACCAAAAACGATCTCGCCAGGTTTCTAAATAATCATTGATCGGCTCTTGGGGAATTTGTTTCCTCTCCCAAATATCCTGCCAATTTTCCATCGGCAAATCAAGATCGCTACCTTCCTCGACTTTATTGCCTTGGGTATCATAGCGAGCAAACACTGTATGCATCACTGCTAATAAAAGCCTAAGCACAGCAAAATCCTGCGTTTTAGTCTCTCCGGCTAATCCTGCATAATCCTGCGCATGAAAAAATAATTCTTTTAATCCCACCTCTTTTACCGTACAGTCTTTCATACGCACACAAATCCACGGCTCATCAATTAAATTAAACTCTTGATTCATAATTCACCACCTCTTTCTTTATTACTCTGCCTTTTCTACTATTTCCAAGCCATATTTACGGCTATAGTGTAACTTTTTCCCACATAAATCAGCCTCATCATTTTGATCGAATAATAAAAGCAACTCCCCTGCCAGCCATTTATTTTTTCGCCAATTTGTAGGTATGACATTTAAATTATCTATCGTCTGATTAAATATCGCATTATTACTGCTAAAATATCGTGGTAGCCGGAGTCGCTCCCTAGCTATCATTTCCGCCTCTTCATTGCTCAAATCCAAAGTCGGATCAAATGATACTTTATTTGACATTAAGTAATACTGCCTATCTACACATCGTAAAGCCAAGACCTCTATGGTCTCATCAATATCACGCACCGCAGCTGCCGCTTGAATATTTTCATTATCAGGCACGATATTTTTCAAAATATCCGACAGATTATTATTTCTCTTTTTAAACAAATTCTTTGACTTGATACAATATTGATTGGCTTTTGCTTTCTTATCACTCATATTATTAAAGTGCCGGTTCCACTCCGGAGTATCTACATCATCATTTTCTGCCTCGGCATATACTTTTCCTACCAAATCAGGTATGCATTCCGGTATTACTAATTCCGGTGGCAGATACTCCTCGGTCTTTTTTAGTAACCAACTGCTGTAGACGCTTTTCTTATCCTCATCTCCAAAATCGATAACTGCCAATTCCGGAGTTTGCATTTTTATTGGGCGTGAGCGCCTATGCCGATGCAGACGCCCCGAGCGCTGTAACAATAAATCCATCGGGCACAATTCGGTGATCATATAATCAAAATCCACATCCAATGATTGCTCTACGACCTGAGTCGCAACAACAATTAAGCCACTGCGCTCATTTTCAGTTGATTTTTTCCCGACACGCCGCAGCAGCTCCTTTTCTATCTCTGCTCTATCCGCCGCGATAAATTTACTATGAAAGCACATCACCTCTTTATCCGGTAATTGTGCTTCGATTTGCTGTGCCAACTTTTGCGCATATTTCACACTGTTGACAATCACCGCCACACAGCCTCCGGAGGATAATTTTTCCTCTAGCTCGGCAACAATATCCTCCTCCGCAATTTTCGTAACCGAAATATGCGTGCTTTCCTTTTCATAAGCTATCTCTTTTTGGTGAACTTCTTGTCTATCGCTATTTCTTTCACTCCAAGTAATTAGCGGATAAGCCATCGATTCTGCTACAAAGTCCAAATCATCTTTAAAATCATCGCCCAAATAGGCTTTTAATAATTCCTGACGGCGTTTAGGTGGCAATGTAGCCGATAAAATAATCACCGGCACCTGATAAGCCCCCATCCAGCACAAAGTATTATCCAAATAGACATTCATATAAGCATCATAGGCGTGGCATTCGTCAATTATCACTACCTTTCCTGCCAATCCCAAATGCCGCAGCATTACATGTCGCTGTTTCAGTGAGGCTAATAAAAACTGGTCAATTGTAGCTACGACAAAATCAGCGAGCATAGCCTGCTTTTTGCCCTCAAACCATTCATGCACAAATACATTGCTCTCATCATCGATTTCATTTGCTGTGCCATGAAAAATTGCTTTGTATTCATCGTTCAAATTTTTCATTTTGTGTACTAAATTGATACTGTGCTGAGCCTCGTCGCTTTTTTCTGCCCAGTCATGTATCCGGGAAAAAATTCCGTTAGCGGTAGCCTGAGTCGGCAAACCGAAATAAATCCCATTACTACCCAATTTAGAGGCGATAATTTCCGCCGCTCCCAAAGCCGCCTCGGTCTTGCCGATGCCCATCGGAGCCTCTAAAATATATATCCCCGAGCCGATACTTTCCTCAGCTGTTTTCAGCATCTCCTGCTGTACCTGATTAGGCGTAAAGCCAAACCTCTCCGCAAAAAAGCTATCTTCATCAGCAATATTTGCCGCCCAGCACTCTGCTAAGCCCAATCTTTCCCACGCCTTTAAAATACGCTCGTCATATTCATCTGTGGGAATAGATTGTCTATACTCCACATACGGAAAATATTCCTGATTGCTCGCTATCCAGTCACTCATTATCAATAAACCGCTTAAAATCATTTGCAGTTTGATATTCGGCGTGGGCAAATCGCTAATTTGGCTAAAATTAGTCTCTGCCAAGGCATAATCTATCCATTCCTGCCAAAGACTCCGCCACAATTTCTCATTTTCTTGCTTATCGCCAAAATAATTACGACGATAATCGATATTTTTCTGCTTTAACTGCTTGTCGATGGCAATCGTGTCTTTTATCTTGCCATGATGAGTACCGATAATGCACAATATTTCCATGGGAAAGCCATATTCCCTTAAAATAGCCTGCCCGGCTAAATCATGTGGCGATTCACTTGCCTTTCCGGCATGGCTCAAAATTATCCCCATATCCGCTAAATCATTTACATAATTATCGATACTATCCCCAATTTTTGCTTGAAATGCTACTGTCAATTTTCCTATATCGTGTAATAGTGCCAACAGACGGCAAAAATTGCGTGCTATTTCCTCGCCCTGCTCTCGATCTAAGCTAACATTTAATTCGTTGATTAGATATTCTCTGGTGGCACCTGAAAGCCAAAAGTTAAACAAATTTTCCATAATTCCGGCGGTATCTAAAGCATGGGCTTTAAATGGCAACCATTTGTTACTATCCAACCTATCACTTTTTGCTGCCAAATTATCTAATTGGCTCACACTCATACCTCCAAACTGCATTTAAAAAATTTTTATTACTTTTATATCACACTACAAACTTTTCCATTTTTCAAGCTTTTTGTGCAATAATTTCCAGTTTTTTTAATTAGTTTTTCACCTTTCGGCATTAAAAAGAGCTACATATCACTTGGGATATCTAGCTCTAAGTAGAAAAAACACTATGACCTATTGAAAATTAATAGTAAGTATCTTATAATATATTCGTTAATCTTTATCACACTAAAATTGGAGCTTAAAAAACAATGTCACGCCGTTTATTTTGCGAAATTTCGCCGCTTACTTACAAAATATCAACCGAAAAATGTCGTTTAAAACGAAATATAGAGGATTTATTTTCTAAAGAAACCTTTGCCAAAGAAAAATCAACCAAACCCCTGCCTGAATTGATTTACCGACATAATTCCCTCATTAGACGCACTTTGGGCAATGTGCGCATGGATTTACAAGAAAACAAAGCTGTAAATCTGGCTATAGCTGCACCAAAGGTCAACGGCATCTTGATTCGCCCCAAAGAGACCTTTTCCTTTTGGCATCTGGTGGGGCGGACTTCAGCGAAAAAAGGCTACAAAGAAGGCTTGACCATTTCAAGCGGTCAAGCCTCACAAGGTATTGGCGGTGGTATGTGCCAATTTACCAATCTAATTCATTGGATGATTTTGCATACACCGCTGGAAATCACCGAGCATCATCACCATGATGCTTTAGATTTATTTCCCGATTATAAACGAGTGATCCCCTTTGGCACAGGAACCTCGATTTGCTATAATTACTTAGATTATCGCTTTTTTAATCCGACGGATAATACTTATCAAATATTAGTCTCGGTAAATGATCAATATTTGCTAGGCGAGCTCCGCGCAGTATCTAAACAACACTACAGCTATCATATCCGCGCGGAGGGCGAATATTTTTCCCTGGAAGATGACGGCGTCTATCGTAATGGCGAGGTGTATCGCTATATAGTTGACCCTATAAGCGGAAATTATCTCCAAAAAGAGCTTATCCGCAAAAATCATGCCAAAGTGGCGTATGATACGACTAATTTAAGCCTGGTAGACAAACGCTCTACATATGTGGGCGGAACAACGAAATAACTATCCCGATGATAGAGCCTTCGGTGGTATAAATAGGCTGCATAGTACTATTTTGCGGTTGAAGCCGAATACGATTTTTTTCGCGATAAAAAGTCTTGCAAGTCGCCTCGCCGTCAATCATCGCGACGACGATATCGCCATTATTGGCAGTTTTCTGCGGAGCGACAATGATATAATCGCCGTCTAAAATACCTGCCTCAATCATGCTTTCGCCCTTGATTTTCAGCATAAAAGCTCCGTTGTGGCGAACAAAGCGCATCGGAAAAGAAATAGTATCCTCTAAATTTTCCTCTGCCAAAATAGGTGCGCCGGCGGCTACTGTGCCGATAAGCGGAATATTGACTATTTCGTCTACAGCGGTATTATTAGCGATATTAAGTGGCTCATCAGCTAATAATTGCCCGGCAGTGTCGCGCAAAATCATGATAGCGCGCGGTTTGGTCGGGTCGCGCATGATATAGCCTTTTTTTTCTAATTGATTGAGATGATTATGCACCGTAGAGCTGGATTGCAACCCTACGGCTAATCCTATCTCGCGGACTGATGGTGGGTAGCCTTTGATCTGGACTTGCTTTATAATGAAATCCAGGATTGCTTCCTGGCGCGGAGTTAAAGCTGTTTCGTTCATGATGGCCTCCTTGGGTATTTAGGATAAATATATTATACAACAAATGGCAATAAATTTCAAACATATGTTCCTTGAAAACAAATGAATAATGATAGAAATATTTTATCAAGTATATTTAAAATTAAACAATTTACAATAATGACAAATAAGTAACAATATGCTAAAATGGCTCTGAGGAGGATGATTATGAAAAAAATATGTTCAGCTATGTTGCTGTTTTTCCTGCTTTTATCGCCACAAAGAGCATGGGCAGATGATATAACCTTGATTATTAATGATTTTCCGTACAATTTTGCCATTGATGAAGCACGACCTATTTTGCAAGGTGGCAGAGTGTATGTACCGCTTAGATTAGTGGCTAATGCTTTGGATTGTGAAGTAAATTGGTATGAAGCAGTACAGACGATTGTCATTAATGACCGAGAGCATTTGGACACTACGCCGGAATTAAACAATCAAGAGGACAAACTTTTAATTTTGGTTAATGGTGAGATACTTTTGCTCAATGAAGCTATCGGCAATGCCTTTATTAATGAGCAGGGCTTTACTATGGTGCCATTGCGCGCGGTAAGTGAGGGCTTGGATTGCAAGGTCATTTGGCAGGATAATGTCGTACTTATCAACAAAAACAAACCCGAAGCACCGATAGAAACGCCCAATACTCCCCAAGAAGTAATTAAACCGGTAAGTGATTTGGTGGTAGATGTACCGACTATTTTTGGTCCCAGCACGCTGAGTGCAGATGAGATTAATAATTATTTAGAATATATGAGACCATTTTTGCAAGCCAAAGCTGAAAATAACGGGACTAGCTTTAAAGAATATCCGGAAAATATCGCCGAGCTTTATATTACTATCGGTAATAAGTACGGTATTCGCGGTGATGTAGCGTTGGCACAGGCATTAAAAGAAACAGGATATTTCCAGTATGGTGGCATCGTGGAGCCATGGCAAAATAATTTTTGCGGCTTGGGAGCGACCGGTATAGAATATACCGAGGAGGACAAGGTCACTAATGTCGATGCGACTTTGGTATATATTATCCCGGGGACTCATGGGCTTACTTTTGCCACTGTCTCCGCCGGTGTAGAGGCGCATATTCAGCATTTGTATTCGTATGCGACAAAAGCTGAGCTACCGACCAATACGGAGCGGATAGATCCACGCTTTAATCATTTTTATCGTGGTGCGGCACAATATTGGAATGATTTAAACGGTCGCTGGGCAGTACCCGGAGATGGCTATGGCGAAAGTATCATCAGCGATTATTGGCAAAAGATTTACGACTATAACCATTAATCGGCATAAACTCAAAAGTTTTTGAATTTTAGCGTGAAAATATCTAAAAATATGCTTGACAAATTGTGATTTCTTCGGTATAATAAACAACTGTACGAAATCAATCGGGGCGTGGCTCAGCTTGGTAGAGCGCTGCCTTGGGGTGGCAGAGGTCGCATGTTCAAATCATGTCGCTCCGATTTAAACACAGCCTAGTATAAAGGCTGTGTTTTTTTATGCCAAAAATATCATAAAAAATTCGTTGATTAAGCTATCAAATGGATATAAAGCCTATTATTGGGGCATAGTATATATGGGTGATGAAAATGTGGACGAAAATAAAACCGTATATTATACCATGCTTGATACCGCTTATCATAGGTGGATTGGCAGCATGGCTGACACAGGGGCAGATGAATGGCTTTAAGCAACCCCCTTTTGCACCGCCTGCGTGGGTATTTCCGTTTGTCTGGACGGTACTATATTTATTAATGGGAATATCCTCCGGGATCATCTATCAGGGCTATCATCGTAATCGTGAGCGCGCATTGATACTATATGCGCTCCAATTAATTTTAAATTTTGCTTGGAGTATA
>CAYTOM010000038.1:0-7891 GCA_964439335.1 uncultured Peptococcaceae bacterium
GTGCGTGCGGTAATTAGCGAAAAGGTCACTTTTGATAAATTAGCGCAGGGATTGTCAGAAATATTAGCGAAAGCGGTCGGAGGATTAGCTGAAAAACCACTTGCCGAAATTATACCGCAGTATGATGAAAAGCTAAAAGCAATGATTACGGAGCCGGCAGACGAAATCAAAGCCGAGGATTTAGCGTCAATAATAACGCAAATTGCTACAGAGTATATTTTAGTGCATTTGGCAAAGTGGGTAGATGATTTGTCAAAGCTATCGTTAGAGAAAATTTATACGCTGTTTTTATCGCCTGAGATGATTAGACAGCTTACTCCCGTACTGACTAAAGATATTCAAAAATGGTTATCTGCGCAGATACCCGGTAAATTAGCACCATTAGCAGAAAAAAGCCTAAACACGCTGAGTAATGATGATTTGCGTAAATTAGTGCAGGATTTTATGGGGCGTGAGCTAAAGCCACTTAATTATTTAGGGGCGCTGATGGGTGGTGCGACCGGAGCAGTGTTGGGGACAGCGGTAGGCATGACGATGATTGATCCCTTTAATGTGGCGTATATCGGCGGTAAATTGGCTTTATTCGGTGCGGTAGGCTATACGACTAACTGTGGAGCGGTCAAGGGGTTATTTTGGCCCTATAAACCCGTCGCCAATATCCATGCTTTGCAAGGCGTAATTCCCAAAAGGCAGGCAGCATTTGCTCAATCCTTAGGGGAATTGTTTGATAAATATGTCCTCAATCCGGAAATGCTGGGGTATATTTTCGATTTAGAGCGTGATAGATTGCATACTGCTATAAATGATATGCTCATCTCTCAAACTACGGAAATTAAGCATAATTTGGCTGATTTGAAGCCTATTTTAGCTAATGTAGCCGTGAATTATTGTACTGAGCATACTTTAGCCGAGGTATTGTCCAAGTTAGATATAGATATTTCGCGTGAAAAATTAGCGCAGTATACTCCGCAGGTGCTGTGCGCATATGTAAAAACCGAAAAAGATACGCTCCTAAGCAAGGGCACTACGAAAATCGCTACTAAACTAGAGAGCCTTACTTTGCGAGATTTCCAAGCGGAGCAAGAAATCAGAGGCGTTTTGGCTAAATTGGCTAATCATGCTTTGCCGGAGGATTTGTTTAACTTTTCGGAGCAAATAGTGGCTGGATGTGCAGGATTATTCAACAAAAGCCTAATTGAGATAATGCCGGATAGCGATAGTGTGCTGAATGCGCATTTAGGCAAATTTATGCCCGGTATAGTTGCGTGGCTCTGCGAGTATTTAAAGGAGCATTTAGCGGAAATTACGACCTTGGTTCAGCAATTGATCAAAAGTCGCTTGGGTATGCTTCAAGCGTTTGGCTATATGGCGATGAATGGCGATGTCTTGGTGGAAATGGTGCTGGAAAACTTTATCACGCAAAAATTGCCGATATTTTGTGGCTTAAAAAGCTCGGAGATAGAAAATTTATTTGGCGAATATGTGCAGGGCTTTTGTCGGGTCAAGCTCGGAGATAATGGTCTGTATGTGGACAAGGATATTGTCTATCTCGTATTGTCAGCCAAGGTATGGCAGAGCATTTCTGATGATGCGACGGAAATTTTGTCTACCGAGCTTTTGGATATGACGCTAATTGATTGGCAGAACATCCCCCATATCGAGAAATGTTTTGCTGATAATTGGCAGGCTATCTCGCGGAAGATACCTCTTTTGGGCGATGCTTTGGTAAATGTAGCTGTTGATGCTCTTTTAAAATGCGATTATACAGACATTTGGAGACAACTGAAATTTAATACAGCTTTTAAAGCAGAATTAGCGGAAAAATGGGCACTTGTTAGCATGATATTACAGCAAAAAGCGGCTACTCAGACAATCGCTCAAATTATACCGGCATTGGCTGATAAAGATGAGATTATCGAGCTGATACAACGCTTTGCACACATTGATCAGATGAGTGCGTATCTAAATGCCCACCAAGTAGAGCCGGAGACGATTTATAACAAATATATGCCAATAATTTGCGCTAAAAGCAGTGATATTTTGTTGGAAGCATTTTTGGCAAATGGCGCGCTATATACGACTATTTTAGAAAAAATGGATTTAGCGGAGTTTATTGCAGCACAAACTGCTGATTTAGAGCCACAAGAGCTGGAAAAAATGGTGCGCGGCTTTGGACAAAGCTATTTCACCCATATTCAAAATATGGGCTGGTGGGGAGCGTTTTTTGCTATCCCGGGCATATTGCTGGATTTGTTCATTTAAAAGGAGTTACTATGGAGCAATATCTATCGTTTGTGATTGAGCAAAAGCAGGCAGGAAATGATGTGGCTGGTGTGCTTTTGGCGCAGGGTTTTTCTAAAAAAGCAATCAGTCGCTTGAAAAATGCGGAGCAATCGTTTGAGGTCGCAGGCAAAAGAGTTAATTCCAATTATATCTTGCGCGAGGGCGATGTATTGCGGGTACCGATTTTTAATCAAAAACCGCCCAAGGCTCAAATAGCCCCCTGGGAACGGGATTTGAGCATAGTTTATGAGGACGAATACCTGCTGGTGTGTGACAAACCGGCAGGGATAGCGATGTATCCCCATACCGGCGGCGGTAATGGGTCGCTAGCGAATATTGTGGCGTATCATTATCCCTATCAGACCTTTCATGCGGTCAATCGCTTGGACGAGTATACGGCAGGATTAGTAGTTTTAGCGAAAAATGCCTATGTCTTGCACCAATTACAAAATAGCAATATCGAAAAGTATTATTTGCTTTATGTCCAGGGGCGTTTAAATGGCGCAGGAATGATTGATTTACCGCTTCGGCATATAAATGGTCAACCGCGAGTTTTGGTCGATTCTACGGGCAAGGAGGCGCGCACAGCCTACACTGTACTGGCTTGCTTTACGGATTATAGTGTGGTAATGGTGCATTTGCTCACCGGGCGCACGCATCAGATACGCGCGCATATGGCAGCAATCGGGCATCCGCTGGTGGGAGATGTGCTGTACGGTGCTGATGAACAAGAGCAAAATTATCGCCTGCTGGCGTTTCGTTTAGAAATCGAGCACCCTATTACGCACGAAATTTTAGATTGCGAATCACCGCAAGTTTTATGTTTTTGATGTATTTGCGAGGAAAAAGCACAAGAAATCTTGTGCTTTTTTAATGTGGGTAAAATGGGCAAAATAAAAAAGACATTCTCTAGTGAGAATGTCTTTTAATCTGGGCGGTATTGGACTCGAACCAACGACCCCTTGCATGTCAAGCAAGTACTCTAACCGACTGAGCTAACCGCCCATATGAAATTAAAACGATAAATATCGTAAAACTGGGGATATAGGATTCGAACCTATAAATGCTGGAGTCAGAGTCCAGTGCCTTGCCGTTTGGCGAATCCCCAATAGCGCAAGATTTATTATAGCATAGGGAAATAGAAAAAGCAAGTATTTTTTGCAAAAAAGTTAAAAAAATTGAACTTATTTTGCAAAAAATACACAATACGAGCTATAAAAATCTTAGAAATCAAGTGCCAGTTCGACAGCATTAGAATATTTAACCATCAATTCCTTGTCGAAAGCGTTGTTGAACAAAATATAAAGATGCATCTTTTGGGTGTCTTTGATAGGGATAAAGCGCAAATTTTTACGCTCCTGCAAGCCAAATTTAACATTAAAAAGGCACATTTGCCCGACACCGATATCGCTGGCGATAGCTTGATAGTAAATATTGTTATTATCAGTTTCAAATGCTACATTATATGCAGCATAGCTATTACTATCCAAGAGCCCGGGATGCATATTAATAGGCTGATTATAGATGATGACGACTTGGGGTATCTCCATAAGCTCCGCTTGAGTTAATTCCTTTACAGTAGGGGGAATATGCTTGGAGTATTTGGCAGTTA
Source organism: uncultured Peptococcaceae bacterium (assembly GCA_964439335.1). GTDB lineage: Bacteria > Bacillota > Peptococcia > Peptococcales > Peptococcaceae > QAKL01. The sequence goes on from CAYTOM010000038.1 coordinate 3,896, forward strand.
CCGCATAAGTATCGTAGGTATTAATAAGCATTCGTTGGACATTGGGACATAGCTCATCATCTAGGGGCTGAATGGATAAAATAAAGCCGATATTGCTGATATCAGCCTGCACTGCGGCAAGCATTTTGTCGTAGCTTACCTGATGAGTAGCAACCATAGCATTAGAAATGCGTAGCAAATCCGGCAAAATTGCCGGCAGGATAGAAGTAGCAAAATTTTCTTCGCTATAAAAGTTAATTTTGCCTAGGGAATTATTATTTGCATACATCCAGCAGTCATTTTTCATACCGTCAATTAAATTGAAAATCAAATTGGACTTTTCGACGACATTTTCGCCGGCAGGGGTCAGCGACACACCATGAACGGTGCGATTTAATAAAGGTACGCCAAATTCGTTTTCCAGGTTTTTAATGGCGGTCGAGAGAGCAGATTTCGACAAAAAAAGCTTGTCAGCTGCTTTGTTGATAGATTGATATTTAGCGATTTCTTGTAAATATTGCAAAGATTCTAAGCGTATCATATCCTCAGCTCCTCTTGAAAAATATATCTATATTCTAACATAATTTGTGACAATAAGCAATAGATTTATATTTGAAAATGTCTTAAGAAATATTAAAAAACCGCTTTTAAAGGAAAAAGCGGTTTTCGGAAAGGTATATCTAAAAGAAGTGATTTTAGAATATTAACGCTGCCGGGATAATGATAACAGACAAGATTATCACAAAGAAAATGAGAATAATCGGGCAGTATTTGTACATAGTCGCCGGGGTATTAGCCTCGCAGGAGTGCAACATAGCACCGGGCATGGAAGCCGCTGGAGTGAGGAATGCCAAGACGGAGTTGATGGAAATAATCATCGATGCTGCCAAGAGGTTGACCTCGAAACCGTTTAAGTACATCGAAGCGACGATATTGAGCATGAGGTAAACGATAGCGATATTGTTCGCGACATTAGTTAAAAATAGAGTCAGGACAGATAACGCAATCAAGAAGCCAAATTGCCCGCTACCGGCAAATAACGGAGCGATGATACCTGCTAACCAACCACTGATACCGGTATCGGCACTGGTTAAAACAGAGGAAATCAATAATGCTACTGCTACTAAGAATAGCATATCCCAAGCAAAGCCTTTGCTGGCTTCAGCGACATTTAATAAAGGTTTGCCGTCGACTTTGATCAAGGTCATGGCTACCCAGAAGAGAATCATCATACCCAAGATACCGAGTTTAGCATAATAGGTGTTGAGAGCGCCTAATTTCGAGCCAACGGTACTGAATAAAATAACTACTACCAAGAAAATCAAGAAGCATACAAGGACGATTTTTTGTACCAAATTGAGCTTTTGTCCTTTGTCGATGCCAAATGCCTCGGAAATATTAACCGTAGCGAGTTTATTGAAATCACAGCCGCAAATTTTCATCAGGAAAGGATAGCCGATGATGAATGCTGCATCGATAAGAACCATGATAATCATATATCCACCATAAGAAATGGGAGATTGGGTTAATTGCATCATGGTACCGACAGTCATCAATCCCCAGCCCATAAACGGTCTAAAGCACATACCAAGCTGGATAGAGGACATAAAGCCGGTGAGAAAGAAAGCATTAAATTTATCACCACGAGCATAGCCACATTTCAAAACAGTGCTGACCAAGATAGGGAAGATGGCGAAGTAAAAGACCATTTGTCCGCCAAAGCTACAAATAGCTGTCGTAGCTAAATAGATAATCATGACGGTGTACATCGGGCTTTTTTGCGCTAATTTAGAGCCGATGATTTTTGCCATGAGCCAGTCAGCGACTTTGCTCTGCATTAAAACCATAAAAATCAAGCTGGAAACCAACATCATCAAGACGGTCGAGTTGGAAAACATATTAATCATAACAGTTTCGACGCTACCATAGCCGGTAAATGCCAAGCCAAAGATACCTAATAAGCTAGGCCATAAAATACCTAAAAAGCTCCAGCCATAAACCATACCAAAGAATACTCCGGCTACTGCCATACCATAGGGTGTAACCGTACCGGGAGCCGGAATAAAGCGGAAACCGAACATAAAAGCGATCATAATTAAAGAATGAATTATCGATTTAGTGTTAATATCGATTTTAGAACCATTAGACGATTGAACTGACATAAATAAGTCCTCCTTAGACAAATAATACTGCTAATGCTTGCTAATATAAGAGATAAAACAATGATAGATTGCAAGCATTGTAAAAACGAAAATATCCTCCTTTCTTGCACAAAATGGGTACAATAGTCAATAACTATATTATACCTATAAATCAAACACACGCATAGCAGACTTGTTTAACAGGGGGTGTCAAAAAATCAGAACATTAAGAATAGTAAAAAAGCATCTACCTACCGCTAAACGGTAGGTAGATGCTCAGACATTTTAGATTTATTTAACCAGTGGCTAATTATTAACCAAAGATTAAAACATAAGGAACAATAATGATAAACAAAGCAGCTAAAGCCCAAATCAAAATCGGCCAAGTATATTTGTAGATGACACCTGGGGTCAAAGCCTTGCTAGCGTGCAATAATGCACCGCAGATAGATGCAGCCGGAGTCAAGATAGCTACGAATACGCTGGTTAAGGAGATAACGAGAGCAGCAGCGGTGATGTTTACCGGGAAGCCATTCAAGTACATGGAGCAAACGATGTTGATCATGATGAAGCACAATGCGACATTGTTACTAACATTGGTGATAACAGCGGTAAATGCACCTAAAGCAAATAAGAATACGAGTGGACCGACATTAGCAAAGATAGGAGTTAACAAGCCTGCGATCCAAGCACTGATACCGGTTTCGGTCTGAGTTAAAGCACTGGAGATAAACAATGCCAAGGCGATTAAGATTAACATATCCCAAGAGAATCCGGCAGCGGCTTTTTGCATATCGATTAAAGCTTTACCATTGCTCTGGAACATAATGCAGAATACCCACAAAATAGCCATTATACCTAAAACGCCGATATTGTTATTAATCCAACCAAACAAAGCTACTTTAGAACCAAACATACTTGCAGCAGTAACGGTAACGACAAACAAGATAACGCTGACCAATGATAAAATCTGAGCGGTGGTTAATTTAGCATCTGCTTTGACATTCGGGAAAGCAGTAGCGATATCTACATTAGCGATTTTTTTGAAATCGCAGCCGCAGAGTTTCATCAAGAATGGATAGGTAACGAAAGCTAAAATACCAAAGACTAACATTACAGCCATGTATTCAGGATAGGAGATAGGTACTTGGGTTAAAGCCATCATGGTACCGGTAGTCATCAAGCTCCAGCTCATGAATGGGAATAAGCACATACCAATCTGACCGAATATTAAGCAACCGCCCAAGAAAAAGAAGCTGAATTTATCGCCTTTTTCGTAGCCGCATTTTAAAAGCATATCAGCACATAACGGCAACATAGCGAAGTATAAGAACCATGTTAAACCGATGATATTTCCTAAATAGAAGATGAATAAGAAGATTTCAACGATGAAAACAGGGCTTTTCTTAGCGAGTTTGCTGTTTAACAATTTTGCGACCATCCAGTCACCGGCACCGGTCTGCTCGATAGCAGCAAATGCTAAGATACCAACTAACATCATTAAAGCAGTGCTGTTAGAAAACATTGCTACGAATACATCTTGGACAGAACCATAATCGGTAGTACCCATAGCTAAAGCACCAAACAAGCTCGGACCTAATAAGCCTAAGAATGTCCAACCATATATCAAGCTGATAAAAATACCTAAGACTGCCATGCCGTAGGGAGTTACAGAGCCCGGGCAGGGTAAAAATCTAAAGCCAAAGGCAATTACAACCATTACAATCGTGTGTAGTAAATACTTATGCTGAAAACCTTGTTTAGTTTCTGCTGACATAATATATACCCTCCATTAAAGTAAAAAAATAGACTATTCACAATAAACAAATAATACAAATAACAAGTTCATACCAAAAGAACAATTTTCAAAAAAAAA
>CAYTOM010000039.1:0-7873 GCA_964439335.1 uncultured Peptococcaceae bacterium
TAATCATATCCGCCGTAATAAATCCTGCTTTACCGACAGCCGCTACGACGATATCCGCACTCAAAACTTCCTCTTTCAAATTCTTCGTTTTAGAATGACAAATCGTCACCGTAGCGTCCTCACGCAAAAGCATAACCGCTACCGGCTTGCCAACGATATTGCTTCTGCCGACTACTACTGCCTTTTTACCTTTAATGTCAACTCCGGTCGATTTAATCAACTCAATGCAACCACGAGGCGTGCATGGCTCAAAAGCGTCCTTGCCAATCAATAATGCGCCGACATTTGCCGGTGAAAAACCATCGACATCTTTCTCGACACTGATAGCGTCGATAATTTTATCTTCATTAATATGCTTAGGTACAGGTAATTGCACTAAGATACCGTGAATATTTTCATCTTTATTTAATTTGTCAATCAAGCCCAGCAATTCTTCTTCGCTGGTTTCCTCCGGTAAACGATACACCTCAGAATGCATCCCCAATTCGATGCAACCTTTTTCCTTATTGCGTACATACACCTGCGATGCCGGATCCTCGCCAACCAAAATTACTGCCAATCCCGGAGTAATGCCTTGGGCTACTACTTCCTTGACCTCTTCTTTAATGCCCTCACGAATTTGGGCAGACAAAGCCTTGCCATCAATTAATTTTAACATCGTATTCCCCTCTTTTTCTAAAATGTCATTTTCTTCACTTATTCTACCTATATTTTATATCATAGCACATTTTTTTAGGAAAAAAAGCATTTTTTCTTGACAAATTCGCTACTTTCCTACATTATTAATTATAGATATTATTCTTTATTTGTTTTTCGGAGGAATACTTATGCCCCAACAATTCAATAAACCGCTTTTAGCCAAAATGCGTCGTGCCAGTCGTGAATACGGCTTGATTGAAAACGGCGATAAAATAGCCGTCGGACTTTCCGGCGGTAAAGACAGCACCTTAATGCTCTATGCTTTAAGCGTTTTAAAACGCACCATTCCCGTACAATTTGATTTGCAAGCTATCACCCTAGATAGTGGCTGGGATAATGACTGGAGCGCATTAGCCGACTATTGCACTTCCTTAGATATCCCCTTTCATTTAGAAAAAACCAACATCGCTCAGGTCGTCTTTGATATCCGCCAAGAGAAAAATCCCTGCTCCTTATGTGCTAAAATGCGTCGCGGAGCACTCCATAGCATCGCCAAAAATTTAGGCTGTAACAAAGTAGCTTTAGGGCACCATTTAGATGATGCTTTAGAAACTTTTCTGATGAGCCTCACCTATGAGGGGCGCATTCACACCTTTGCCCCCAAAGCCTACCTTTCCCGTAGCGACATCACTTTAATTCGCCCGATGATTTATGTCCTGGAATCCGACATCGTCGCTATCTCCAAGCAACTGAATTTGCCTATCGTCATCAACAAATGCCCGGCAGATGGTTACACCAGCCGCCAGGATATGAAAGATTTAATCGCCAATTTAGCCAAAGACAATCCCCTAGTGCGTCAGCGTATGCAAAGTGCCCTCACTACCGGATTGTGGCAAAAATACTTAATCACCCCACCCAAAGGAGATGAGCCAGATGCTCTCACAAATTAATTCCACTGCCCTCATGGGCTTAGAAGTTTACGATATTAATATCGAGGTCGATGCCTCCGGCGGCTTGCCCTCTTGGGATATCGTCGGTCTGCCCGATGCCGCTGTCAAAGAAAGCAAAGAGCGTGTCCGCACCGCGATTAAAAATAGCGGTCTCGAATTCCCCCCACGGCATATCGTCGTCAATCTCTCTCCGGCTAATATCCGCAAAGAAGGACCCGGCTTTGATTTGCCGATTGCTATCGCTATTTTAGCCGCTACCGACCAAATCACCGCTACTGATTTGGACAAATATGTCTTTTTAGGCGAATTGGGCTTAGACGGCTCTTTGCGTGCAGTCAACGGATTGTTGGCAGTTTCTTTAGAATTAGCCAAGCAGGACAAAATTCTCATCGTGCCAAATGCCGTCGCCCAAGAAAGTGCCATCGGCGGTACCTTGACCTACGGATTTGACACCCTAAACGAAGTCATTAACTTCATAAATAATCCCACAAACCACCCTGCCGCTACCAGCCCCGATTACGATTCACTTTTGGCTACCTACGCTGAAAGCTACGAGGATTTTGCCAATATTAAAGGTCAGGAGCAAGCCAAGCGCGCTTTGGAAATCGCTGCCGCCGGAGGGCACAATATCCTATTTATCGGCTCACCCGGCAGTGGCAAAACCATGCTCGCCAAGGCTCTGCCGGGCATTTTGCCACCATTATCCTTAGAGGAATCTCTCGAAACCACCAAACTCTACAGTATTGCCGGTCTTTTGCCCTCGCAGCAACCTTTAATTACTGCCAGACCGTTTCGCTCGCCACATCATTCGTCCTCATCTGCCAGCATCATCGGCGGTGGGCGCTTGCCTATGCCCGGCGAAATATCCCTCAGTCATAATGGCGTCCTTTTTCTCGACGAATTGCCCGAATTTAAAAAAGATGTCCTCGAAGCCCTGCGCCAGCCGTTAGAAGACCGCCTTGTTACCGTTTCTCGCGTCAGCTCTCAGGTCACCTATCCATGCAAATTTATCCTCGCCGCCGCGATGAATCCCTGCCCCTGTGGCTATTATAACGATCCCAATCACGCCTGCACCTGCACTCCATTGCAAGCCCAACGCTATCGCAATCGCATTTCCGGTCCATTCTTAGACCGTATAGATTTGCAAATTGAGGTCACTCCTGTTGATTTTAAATCTCTCCATCACGATAGTGCGATAGAAACTTCCGCCCAGGTGCGTGAGCGTGTCATTCGTGCCCGTCAAATCCAAAATGCGCGTTTTGCCGGCACTAATACCTTTACCAACAGCGCCATGACTACTGCCGATATCAAAAAATATTGCCACTTAGACGCTCAAAGCCAAGCCCTGCTCGAAAAAGCCTTTAATCGCCTAGGTATGAGTGCGCGTGGTCATAATCGTATCCTAAAAGTCGCCCGTACTATTGCCGATTTAGAGGGTGCTCCTAATATCCAAAGCTATCATTTGACCGAAGCCATTCAGTATCGTGCCTTAGAAAAAAATATCTGGCAGTAAAGCGACTTTTACCAGATATTTTGCATAGCTTTGCGCGCCATTTCATGCTAAGATAAAATTAATTATTATCTTAACAAAGGAGCGCAACCTATGCTACATGTCATTCACGAAGATATCAAAGCAAGTCTTATAAAAGACCTGCTCCACACCCTAGATACCAAGCAAATTTTCTTTATCGAGCGAGCCTGCCGCTTAGAGCGTACCGCTCGCCAGCAGGATACCTTTAACCAGTGGCAGAGCTTTCTCGCCTCTGAATTACCGAATTATTCTCCCAAAAAGTGAATTTTTACGATAATCCCTATTTTATCCTGCTATCCTAAGCATACTTTTACTATTTGAAAGGATTTCTATGATGCGTATTCAATTTCATTCCCACTCCTGCTTTTCTCTTTATACCCAAAACGGCACTCATATTTTAATCGATCCCTATTTAAGCGGTAATCCTTTAGCCGATGTCACACCGCAGGAGCTTCACCCCGATGTAGTTTTAATTACTCATGGGCATGATGACCATTTAGGTGATGCTATTTATTTTGCCGAGCAGGGCGCACTCATCATCGCTAATTTTGAAATTATTCAATATTTAGAGCGAAAAAATCTCCCCCGCTTGCACCCGATGCAAATCGGTGGTGGCTACCAATTTGATTTTGGCTATATCAAGATGCTCCCTGCCGGTCATGGTAGCACTATCTATGATGGCGCATCGATCATTCCTGCCGGTTCGCCTGCCGGTTTTTTGCTCCAATTAGACGATTACACCATCTATCACGCCGGTGATACCGGACTAATCATGGATATGGAGCTTTTAGGGCGCTACTATAATATTGATTTAGCCATGCTCCCCATCGGGGGCAATTTTACGATGGATATCCCCGATGCCTTGCGCGCGCTAGAGCTTATCAAACCCTCACAAGTCATTCCCATGCACTATGATACCTTTCCTTTAATCCGCCAAAATCCCACTATCTTTGCCCAAGGCTGTCAAAACCAAAATGTCACCTGCCACATTTTAAAAAGTGGCGATATCTTGAATTTTTAAAATTTCATCAAGCGCAAAAAAAGCTCACGATATACCTATCAGGAGCTTTGTATTATCTATTAACGCTTAGAGCTATGCCTACTTATTTGCAAATTTCTACCATCGGCTCATTATCGCCCTCGATTTCTTGGTTCAAGACAAGCGTAAAATCATCTAACTTGCAGACAAAAAGTTTATTACTATTCACGATGTAGAAATACCCATCGATATATAATCCTCGCGCATTACCGCTCCAATCCTCCAAATCGATCCGCGCTTTTTGTCGAAATCCCGCTTCATCGCTATAGCCGTAAACCTCGTAGCTGTTTTTAACCGGGAAAGCAATGATATCCTTTTGGGGAGCAACCAAAATAGCCTTGTGATTATATTCCGCCGCCGAATAATTATCCTTTAATTCCAGCGTATGCTTTTCCGTCACATTATACGGATCGCTCGTATCAAACATACTTAGCTTTAATGCCCCTGTACGCCCCGTATCTTTATCGGCGCTCAATCCCAAACCAAACAATCTATCCTCGCTATACAAATGCAGATATTCCGAAAATCCCGGAATTTTTAATTCGCCCATGACTTTTGGTTTGAGCGGATCACTTAAATCTATACTAAAAAGCGGATCTACCTGCCTAAAGGTCACGACATAGCCGACATTTTCCGCAAATCGCGCCGAATACACCCGTTCACCCTCAGCTAGATTTTCTATCTCGCTTACGATATTTAAATCACTATCCAAAATATACAAAGCGTTGCTCGTTTGATCCTCCATCGGCTCATAAGTAGTATAGCCTTTGGAATTTTGATAGGTGCGATAGCTATATTTATCGATAGTAGCAGCTACACGCAAATACCCCTCATACTCGTCCATAGCAAATTGATTAACCAAATACCCCTTGATATCGACTGCCGCCTGTGCCTCCAGCTCAGCTAAATTAATCCGCACCAGCTTAGTCCGCGACTCGTCAGCATAATCCGTCACCTGCTTACCATCGATTTGCTGTGTTTTCTCTGTCGTATCATACTCCATATAAGCCAGATACAAATTATCCTCGCTCATATATACTGTACCATACCCACCCAGCACAGCCTCCGTAGCTATGATTTGCCCATCAGCCAAATTGACCGCACTCACGATAGTGTATTCCACGCCTTTTTTCTCCGGCAAAGCACAAATATCATTAATCGCAATACTCCGCCCCTCACCGTTTTCATAGACCTGCGGTACATAACTCGCTAAATTTGTCTTCTCTTTAAATAGTGCGCTATTATCACTGCTCAAAATATATACCAAGCCGCCCTTAGCTCTCGAAGTGATAAAATCCCCCTCCTGCGCCGTTTCCCAAAGCAGGGTAATATCCGCCATATCCCGCACATCATAGGCTTTGACCACAGTCCTGCTTTCTACAGACCTAAACGCCCTGATCCGCTCGTATAAATCGCCATTCTCACTATATTTATAGCGATTTTGCACCGTAATCACCGCCAGCTTGCCATCGGAAACATAAAACTCCCGGACATACTCCGTCATATCACCGGCTTCCTTTACTACCTCCAAGCGCGCTACCTCCGCACTATCAGCCCCATCAGCCGCAATGATGACGATTTCCTTATTTTTCAGCACATAAATGTACTCACCATCGGTTTTAACGACATCGCCCTCATCAATGCCCTCGACCTGCACATTGGTCTGCGAATAATCTGCCGCTTTCGCGCTTTCCATATCAGCACTCGCTTGCATATTCATATCAACATCGGCAAATTCGCTCACTGTCCCATTTGTCAAGCCTGCCGCACTATTACCTTTTTCACTTGCTTCCTCTAAATAATCATACAATTCCTCATAGCTATTAAATGATGTCAAATTCACGCCTTTGTCCACACTCGCCTGTGGCTTATCGCAAGCCACCAAGCCCACTATAAACACTCCTACCAAAACAACTGCTACCAATCTCCGCCACACATTCATCATTTTTCACGCTCCTTATTTTTAGGATCTCACGATCTCTATAAATAAAGACGCTAAAAAATGCTTTTAGTTCCCATTAATAATTATTTTTTTACCTACTTTTTCTAGCAATTCCACCAAAGCCAGCATAAATTTCTCGTCATCAGCCTTGGTTCGTTTCCTTGGTCCTTTTAAATGAGTCTTGTTCTTGCTCCGTCTGGCTTTGGCATTCTCCCAGCGTGCCGCCAAAAGTGCCTCTATATTTTCATTGGTATAATAAAGTCCGTTTTGATTAAGCGCATAGCCTTTTTTCGCTAATACCAATGCCGCCAAAGCATAATCCTGCGTCACGACTATATCGCCTTTAACGCACTGATTGACCAATGCCAAATCCACCGCATCTCTGCCGGCACCTATTACATGGATAGTCGCATAATCACTCGTCAAAACATGATTGGTATCGCAAAAAAGCTCCACCGCTACCCCATATCTTTTAGCCATCTCCACTGCCTGTCCCACTACCGGGCAAGCATCGGCATCTATTAAAATTTTCATCATCTCACCTCAGCTTTATTATAAAACTTTCCTTATTTTTACGCAAGCTCGATTATGCCAAAAGACAGCCCGATTAAATCGGACTGTCTTTTTTAATATATCACTATCTCCAACGGTATGCTGACATTGGTAGCGGTATTTACTCCCCACAAAGTCAAACTCTGCGCCGCTATCCAATATCCATTGCTCGTTTTTTGATCCCAGACAATATTTATCGTCTCCGCTTGCTTAGGCGAAAGTACGATTTCTCGCATCAGACCACTCGTATTTCTGGTATCTGACCACCGCCACAATTCGCGCCCATCTTGGTCAGATACATAGAAATCAAACAACTGACCGGACGGATAACGCAGTACCACCGTATTGTCGCTCATATTACGCTTGCGAAAAGTTATCTCTACCCTCTCACCCTCGCGATAGCGGTACTTGTTAGTCGACAGGATATAGCGAAATCCTCCCGATTCCTCCCAAGCATAATTCACCCCTTGCAGCTGAGGCTCGATAAACTGCACCTGCCCATAAATATTACCATAGTATGGCGGTCGAGGGCGCGGATAATTCGGGCGTTGATTATTCCAGCCACTATCCGGCCAATAAATAACCTCTGTCCCCTCCGTAGGCTGATTAAAGGCACTGTCAAAATCCGTATCCGGCACAGTAGCCCTGCCTTGATTAGTGGTAGCAGACACAGTATTCGTGCAAGAATTACACATTTTTTCTGCTCCATTTTCAGCATGAGCGTAATCCTGCTTCGCACTTACCTGTCCCAGCAGTAGCACCATGCCGGCTCTTAAATCCTCATTAGCATGTAAATTATTTAATCGCCTAAGCCTTTCTACCGAAATATTATACCTACCGGCGATACCCTCCAGCGTATCACCCTCCACGACGATATATTCCATCAATTCTCATCTCCTCTTTAAAAAATATCATCTGCAAACATTTAATATTTCACTTTAATATATGTATGCTTCCTCTCAGCTGTTACTTATTCTTAGCAAAGATTACCCCTGCTTTTTCGCAATTTTACTGGATTTCTTTGACCTTTTGTGCTAAAATTGAGATGAATATTGTACAAATTTCAAAGGAGGTTTTACTTTGCTGAAAAAAATACGCACAATCTTAATTTTGCTTGTTTTATTTTTGTTTCTCTTTGCTTTTTTACCGCAAATCGTGCATTTCATTACCAATATAGCTTGGTTTAATGAAGTAGGCTACCGGGAAGTCTTTCTCAAATA